>JANYDI010000148.1 GCA_025363695.1 Opitutia bacterium | reverse complement strand
TTTTTAATCAACAACTTAGGTCATTTCCACCCCGTTCCTTAGGTTACCTATCAATACCAAATTCTCATTTACGCCCTAAACTTTTTTTTAAAAAAATTTAAATTTTTTCAAAAAACCCCTTGACAATCGACATTTTTTTGGTATAATTGTGGGGACAGGGACAAAACACGGCTGGCCAGCGGTAAAAAAATTCCCCCTCCAAGGGCCCTCCTTTTCTCCAAAAAAATCATCATGAAAACCCAAAACGACCAAGTTCTTTTACTCGAAATAATGCCCGGATTTGATACCATGGAACTTACCACAATCCTTTCTCACCGGCTTAAGAAGCGAATTCAGCCCGAGAACTCAGATCGTGAATACGTGTTCTCGGGCGTCCTGACCCCCTGTCTTTACACAAAGATAGGTTAGACTAAATAAAACTTTAGAGCTCCGTAAGGGCGATTCTCGACTTGATACTTTAATAACCAATTCCATCCACAAAAGCCTAAGCCTACAAGCATAAATCAACAAGAGAATCGCCCTTACACGCTTAAAACTTAAAAAGATCTATTGAGAATACTTCACGCTTAAAGCCCTGCTCACTAAAACTCTTGGCTCTCCGGAGCCTTGGCGTAGGGAGCAGGGCTTTTTCATGAAAATTGTCCTCGAAATTCCTAAAATTTATCATAAAATCAAATAAATATCACAATACATCATTGATCCTAGAACACCATTCCCGATAGCGATTTATCTAAAATGCGTTAGCATTTTAATAAATCGCTATCGGAATGGGGGTTTTAGGGGGCGCAAGCGCCCCCTAAAAAAACTTTCGCTTGCTTTTGCGGCCAACGCTGCCTAACCTATCGACACAAGCATGAGAGAGATTCGGAATTTTTGCATTATCGCACACGTGGACCACGGGAAAACGACCTTGTCGGACTGCCTGCTGGAGGCAACGTCTACGGTCGACAAGCGGGCGATGAAGGAGTGCCTGCTGGATGCGATGGACCTGGAGCGTGAGCGCGGTATAACGATCAAGTGTCACCCCGTATCGATGCTTTATCAGCCCAAGGGAAGCACGGAGCCTTGGTTGTATAACCTCATTGATACGCCTGGACACGTAGATTTTGCGTATGAGGTATCCCGCAGTTTGGCGGCTTGCGAGGGAGCCTTGTTGCTGGTGGACGCCGCCCAAGGCATTGAGGCACAGACGGTAGCCAACGCCCATTTAGCGATCAATCAAGGCCTTACGGTCATTCCGGTCATCAACAAAATTGATTTACCCGGAGCCGAGCCGGAAAAACGCCGTCGTGAGATCGAGGACATCTTGGCCATTCCGGCCCATGATGCCCTGTTGGCCAGCGGAAAGGCGCGCCTGGGTATTTCAGAAATTTTGGAAGCCGTGGCACATCGCCTCCCAGGGCCGCGTTGGGGCGACTACCCACAAACACGCATGCTGATCTTTGATTGCGCTTACGATGCCTATCGTGGCGTGATTTGCTATGTGCGGGTGTTTTCGGGCTTGGTAAGGGCAAATGACATGCTCATGATGATGAGCGATGGTCAGGTGGCCCAGGTGAAGGAAGTCGGCGTATTTTCGCCTCAAATGCGGCAAGAGGCCACCTTGGGCTCTGGGCAAGTAGGCTACATTGTTACTAATTTACGGGAAGTATCGCAAATCAAAATCGGCGATACCTTGACGCATTTAGAGCATCCGGCCCAAGAAATGCTCCCTGGGTATAAGGAAATCCAGCCCATGGTGTTTAGTGGTATTTACCCCATTGATAGCACGGACTACGAAAAGCTCAAGGCCAGCGTGGCCAAGCTCAGGCTCAACGATGCCGCTTTTACCTATCAGTCGGAATCCTCAACCGCGCTGGGCTTTGGCTTTCGTTGCGGGTTTTTAGGGCTTTTGCACATGGATATTGTCCAGGAACGCTTGCGGCGCGAGTATGATTTGGACATTATATCGACCTATCCCAGCGTGGTGTACCGTATCGAGACCGAAGCTGGCAAAACGCTCATGATCGACAACCCGCTAAAACTGCCGGATCCTACCATCATCAAAGCCATGTACGAGCCCACCGTCAAGGCCACCATCATCATCCCCAATATTTGTATTGGAGAGCTCATGACCCTTATTTCGGAAAAACGCGGCATCTACGAAAGCACCGAAAGCATTGATACGCAACGGGTTATCCTCTCGTGCACCTTGCCGCTGAATGAAATTCTGGTCGACTTTCATGATCGCCTCAAAAGCATCACCAAGGGTTACGGCTCCATGGACTATTGCTTGGGCGAATACATCCCCTCCAAGCTCACCAAGCTGGAAATCCTCGTAAACACCGAGCCCGTAGACGCCTTTGCCTCCATCGTGCACGCATCCAAGGCCGAAAGCCGCGGACGCTCCCTATGCGAACGCCTAGGCCAAATCCTCCCTCGCCAAATGTTCAAGATCGCTATCCAAGCGGCTGTAGGCGGCAAGATCGTCGCCCGCGAGACCATCAATGCCTTCCGAAAAGACGTCACCGCGAAGTGCTACGGCGGCGACATCAGCCGAAAACGCAAGCTCCTCGATAAACAAAAAGAAGGCAAAAAACGTATGAAACGCGTCGGCAAAGTAGACATCCCGCAAGAGACGTTTGTACAGATTCTCAAGAACCAATGATTTAAAGGGCCAAGGGGAGCCAGCTCCCCTTGGATCCCCTTTCCGATAGCGATTTTCTAAAATGCTGCGCATTTTAGGAAAATCGCCATCGGGATAGGGCGATACAAGGCACCCTCTAGATCCCTTCGGGATCGAACACCTAAGCTCCTTGGAAGGCGATTTTTAAAAGTGCGCAGCATTTAAGGAAATCGCCTTCCAATGGGGGGTTTGGGGGCGCAAGCGCCCCCAAAAATCAATCCAATCCAATCCTTATGAAAGAAATCAAACAATGGCGTAACAGAGCGGAAGCGGTGCTGGCGTGTGCACGGAAGGTGTACCACTACCGGCGGGACCTTATGAGCGGCGAGCAAGTGGAGCAGCTGACGGGCGGGGTTGAGGGGCTGGAGAGGGCTTTGGAGGAAACTTCGTTAGAGGGGCTGAAGGTGAGGACGACGGCCTTGGAGGGGCAGTTGACGGTTTTGGGTGGGACATTTTTTCCAAAACGGTTTTGGGCTGAGAATGTGGAGGTCTTTATCGTTTCGGCGCTCTTGGCTATTGGGGTGCGGTTTTTCTTTTTGCATCCTTTCCAGATCCCGACCAACTCAATGTATCCAACCTATAGTGGCATGCAGTCTTTGGTGTATACGGAGGCGGCGCCCAGGCCAGGGTTTGTCGGAGACCTGTGGCAGCGCATACGCAATTGGCGCAAGAGCTATACCGTAAAATCTCCCGGGGCTGGAATGCTTAAAATCCCGGTTTTTGGCCCGGATGACCCACGCTCAGGCACAGGCCTGGTGCGCTACACGCTGGTACGTCGTTTTACGCCTTTGCCGTCGATAGAACGTCACTATCAATTGTACGTGAACGACAAGCTCATCGATCTTTATTTGCCTAGAGATTTCAGTCTTGATGAGATCCTGCACGATGCCCTGTTTGCAGAAAACACGCGTTCGTTTCAGGAATTTTATCGCAGCCAGATTATCAACAACCGCTACGATGTCAACAGCCAAGAGGTATGCCTACACACGGATATTTACCCAAAAGAAAATGCTGTTTTGATGGATTTCGATATTCTTTCCGGAGATATCCTCTTCGTAGATCGCTTTAGTTACCACTTTAAAAAACCCAATTTAGGAGATCCGATTGTTTTTCGTACCGACACGATGGAAACGCTCAATGACAGGCCTGCAGAGTACTTTATCAAGCGCCTAGTCGGCTTACCTGGAGACACACTGCAGGTCAAAAGCCCTGTGCTCTATCGCAACGGAGCTCCGATTAGCGGTAATGCCGCCTTTGAGGCCAATGCCCAGCAATTGCCCGGGTTTCGAGGCTATTCCGAGCGCGGACGCCTCGCCAAGGGCCTTAAGGAGCGTATCCCAAAAAACCACTACTACGGCATGGGCGACAACTCCTACGAAAGCGGCGATAGCCGCTCCTTTGGCCCCATCCCCGAAAAAGCCCTCGTCGGTCGCGCGTTTTTCATATACTATCCCATTTCATCCCGTTGGGGAAAATGCCGGTAAAGGAAGGGGTTAAAGGTAAAGGAAAGGGCAAGGGGATAAGGGGCGCTTGCGCCCCTTAGGATCCCCTACAGGTAGCGAATTGTTAAAATGCATGCATTTTAACAATTCGCTACCTGGAAGGATATACTAAGCCCCCCACAGATCGCGAAGCGATCCGGGTGTGCTTTTAGAACTGCCTCGGAATGGGAGTTTTAGCGGAGGAATTTTGAGCGCGGACAAGGAACCTAGCGCGACGTGTGCTACAGCACTCGAGCGCGAAGGTGACACAGTCCCCGCTCAAAAGGCCCCGCTAAAACTCCCATTCGGGGATCCAAGGGGATCACTGCTCCCCTTGGCCCTTAAAAAACGCTTGCTTTTGGGGGTGGGTTTTTGGACAATGGGGGGATGATTACGCTATACAACACGGCTACGCGGGCGGTGGAGCCCTTGAGGCCGGAGGGGCGCCTACGTTTTTATTGCTGTGGGCCGACGGTGTATGGGCCGGCGCATATTGGGAATTTTAGGACTTTTTTATTGCAGGATGTCCTGAGGCGCTTGATGGAGCTAGAGGGCTTAGAGCCTTTGCATGTCCGTAATATTACGGATGTGGATGATAAAACGATTCGCGGAGCTCAGGAGAGCCAGCAGTCTTTATCAGCCTTTACCCAAAAATGGACTCAAAGTTTTGAGGCCGATTGCCAAGCTTTGGGCCTCTTGCCACCGCATGTAGAGCCTAAGGCAACGGAGCATATTCCGGAAATGATCGCCCTGATTGCGCAGCTTTTGGAGCGCGGGAAGGCCTATGTCGGCGGAGATGGATCGATCTATTTTCGAGTAAAGGCTTTTTTGAGCTATGGAAAGCTGAGTCGGCTGAATCGTAGCGCCTTGCAGACTCAGGCTGAAAACAGCGATCAAGCGCCGAACCTTGCAGATGAGTATGACCGTGACTGTATCGCTGATTTTGCCTTATGGAAGGCCTACAAGGCAGAAGACGGGGCTGTTTTTTGGGAAAGCCCCTGGGGACGCGGGCGCCCGGGTTGGCATATTGAGTGTAGTGCGATGAGCATGAAGTACTTAGGTACCAATATGGACCTGCATGCCGGAGGTATTGATTTATGCTTTCCTCACCACGAAAATGAAATTGCCCAAAGCGAAGGCGCCACCGGCCAGCCCTGTGCCCAAAAATGGTTCCACAGCGCGCATTTGCAGGTGGATGGTCAAAAAATGAGTAAAAGCCTGGGCAATAAGTACACGCTTGAGGACCTACAAGCCAAGGGCTATACGCCCGATGCGGTCCGTTACGCCTTGATTTCGGGGCATTATCGCCAGCCTTTGAATTTTACCTTCGAGGCGCTGCAGGCTGCTCAAGGAGCGCTTAAACGCCTTGAAGGCCATGTTCACAGTTATCAGCAGTTAGCCCAAACGGGCCCAACGGGCCATGAACCCAGCGCCCCATGGGGTCCTTTTGAGGCGGTCCATGAAGCTTTGTGCGAGGACCTCAATACACCCAAGGCCTTGGGGGCCCTTTTTTCAACCCTCAATACACTGGATGCTCAAGCTTCGGGCGTTCTTGCTGGTTTGAAAACCGTTTTTTATGCGCTAGGGTTAAGGTTCCCAAAGGCTGAGTCTGTCGTCGTTCCCGCGGAAATCCAGGCCCTTGCTCAGGCTCGCTGGGAGGCCAAGCTTAAAGGCGATTTTGCCAGCGCCGATAGCCTGCGTCAGCAGCTCCTGGCGGCCGGCTGGAAGGTTAAGGATGGGCCGAGTGGCTTCACAGTGCTTGCTGTCCAAGGATAAAGGGCTAAGGGGCGCTTGCGCCCCTTAGGATCCCCTACAGGTAGCGATTTATTAAAATACTACGTATTTATAATAAATCGCTACCTAGTAGAAGAACCTAAGCCCCCCACAGATCGCGAAGCGATCCGGGAGTACATTAATTTCGATCCCGAAGGGATCTGTGGAGGCCTTAGTATAGGCTTCCCGATAGCGATTTTGCTGAAATACGCAGTATTTCACAAAATCGCTATCGGAAAGGGGATCCTAAGGGGCACCTGTGCCCCTTGGCCCTTTCCTTTCCACTTCCAACACGAGAACTTTCCTATTGATTTAACATTCCATATATGATAAACTCTCATTTATGCTCAGTATGCTTCACAGTGCTTTTAATTACCGTTTGCTGCGTGAGATTGCCAGTGGAGGCATGGGCATTGTGTACGAGGCGCAGCAGCTGGGGGCTGAAGGGTTTTCAAAAACCGTGGCTATCAAGCTGATTCGAGAAGAGTTTTCGGCCATTAAGCTGTTTAGGGATAATTTTGTGGGTGAGGCGCTTTTGGTTGCGGATCTGATTCATACCAATATTGTGCAAATCTACCATCTGGGCATTGTTCAGGAGCGGTATTTCATGGCCATGGAGTATGTTCAGGGGATGAATTTGGAGGAATTTTTGGAGCTGCATCGCATGCGTGGACGCCCGGTTCCGGTCGAATGGGCTGTATTTATCGTTTCGCGTGTGTGCCGAGGGCTTGCCTATGCGCATAGTAAAATGGACCCTTGCGGTCGCAGTCTGGGGATTGTACACCGAGATGTGACGCCGCGAAACATCCTGATTTCCTTAGAAGGCGATGTTAAGCTGACGGATTTTGGCATCGCCAAGGCCCTGGACCTCATGTATAATAAGGAGGGCGAGGTCATTGCTGGCCACGATGCGTACCTGTCGCCCGAGCAGGCGCGCAAGGAAGTCACCGATGGCCGTGCAGACCTGTTTTCATGCGGCATCATCCTTGCAGAGTTGCTTTTGGGCCATAATTGCTTTGAGGCCCAAAGCGGTGAGCTGACGCGCAACCATATTTTGCAGCTGCCTTTGCCGGAGTTTTCAGCTCTGCGCCTCGACATCGATGCCCCGCTAGAAAAAATCCTCCAAAAAGTTTTAGAACGTCCACGATCCAGGCGCTACGCCACGGCTTATGAGTTTTTGAGCGTCCTGGAAGATTATTTGTATCATGATCACTATGGCCCTACGAATGAAAAGTTTGCCCAGTATATCAGTAGTTTGGCTGGGAAGGTTTCAGGCTGAAGTTTCAAAGATATATTATAATATTTTTAAATTTAATAATAAATTCATTTAAAATTTGAACCTTATTTTTAACTATTTTTAAAAAAAGCTTGCTTTTTAAGGAAATTTATGTTTTCGTGGTGGGGTAGGTTTTAGTAAATTGAATTAGGTATCAAGTCGGGAATCGCCCTTGCGGAGCTGTAGAGTCTGTTTTATAAGGTTCATACGGCGCCCAGTTAGGTTCACGTTATGCCCGAGAGTCCGTGGTTCACAACATGGGTTCTCGGGTTTATTTTTTTTAGGCCCGAGGAAAAGTATTTCAGTGAAAGGGCCAAGGGGCATTTATGCCCCTTAGGATCCCCTACAGGTAGCGATTTTATAAAATGCGATGCATTTTAATAAAATCGCTACCTGGTAGAATATACTAAGGCCCCCACAGATCGCGAAGCGATCCGGGAGTATTTTTTGAATTATTAAAACCACATGTCAGGGGGCTCTCATTTTGTGGTTCAAATAAATAGTTATATTTCTTAGGTTACCTCGATTCCGAAGGAATCCGGGGAGGTCTTAGTATTTTCTTCCCGATAGCGATTTTCCCAAAATGCGCTTGCGCATTTTAGAAAATCGCTATCGGAAAGGGGATCCTAAGGGGCGCAAGCGCCCCTTGGCCTTTTACCTTTTACTCTTGGCCCTTTACCCTTTAACACTCAGGGGTGCTTGTTCGGCCAGATGACTTCCTCCGAAAACGCTACCTATGCGCATGGGAAACCCTCTTAGAAAGAGGCCAGCGGGGAGCATTTTGGCGCCTGGGCGTTGAAGGTTTTTTAGGCAGAGGGTTCCCTGGGCTGTGGCCACGTAAAGGCCTGTATCGCTGGCAGCTAGGAGGGTTCCTGGGGCGGCATTGCAGGGGGCTTCGAGGTCTTGGGCGCTACCGATTTTGAGCATAAGGCCTTCTGAGGTATAGGTATAGGCGCCTGGCCATGGGGTGAATCCGCGGATACGGGCATCGAGGGTCTGGGCGGATAGGTTCCAGTCGATGGCGCCATCGGCACGGGTTAGCATGCGGCAATAGGTGGCTTGGGCGTGGTCTTGTTCGATAAAAACGGCATTATTGCTCAAAATGGGCCTTAGCGCCTCAAGGACCAGCTGCGGAGCGGCCACGGCCATGCGTTGACGGACCTGCGCAGACGTATCTTCGGGGTGAATGGGGAGGGTTGTTTGAGCCATGACGGGGCCGGCGTCCATCTTGAGGACTAGGCGCATGAGGGATAGCCCTGTTTGGTTTTCTCCCATAGCTACGGCTGTTTCGATGGGTGATGGGCCTCGGTAAGCGGGGAGCAGGGAGGCGTGTACGTTGATCACGCCGTGTCGGGGGGCATCCAAAAATGCCTGCGTGAGGAGGTGTCCGTAGGCCAGGACGATGGCTAGGTCGATTTGATTTTTGTAAATCCAGGCAATTTCGTCTTTGCCAGGTTTTTTTTCTGGCTGAAAAATGGGCAGATTTCTGCCCATGGCCCAGGTTTTAATCTCTCCAGGGCTGCATTTTTGCCCACGCCCATGGGGTCTGTCCGGCTGGGTAAAAACACCTAGGAGCTGGGCAGGGCTTTGGGCGAGGGCGTCCAGGAGGGGTAGGGCAATGGGGTCAGAACCCAGGAAAATGATTTTAGCTTTCATATTTTACCAAAAGAAGTGTCACAATGTGCTTATTAAGTCAAGGAAACATAGATAATATATTTGTCGATGGCTCCTGTAACGCCGCTTAGGAGGCTTTCTAGAGGCCAGGCCTGCCAGGCCTGGATGTCAAGGCCCGCGAGTTCTTGGGCGTAATGGGTCCCCTTCATATAAAGAAGGCCTGGAGCCAAGCGGCCTTGTGCGGATTTTTTACGCAACAGGGGGCGGCTCCAGGGAATGAGTTTTTCAAAGGGGGCCACGGCCCGGCCGATGACGAAGTCAGCTTGGGCTTTGAGGTCTTCAGCGCGGCTGCAAATAACGCTTACGTTGTCGAGCTTGAGGTCCTTACAGATGGCCTCAAGGGCCCGTGTTTTTTTGGCCACACTGTCTACCAGGATAAAATGGACCTCCGGAAGGGCGATGGCCAAGGGGATTCCCGGGAGGCCGCCGCCGGTCCCAAGGTCTAGGAGCGTCATCGAAGGCTCAATGCATTTAAGCTTTAAATAACCCAAGCAGGGAAGCAGGTGCTGGGCTTCTAGGTTGTCTATGTCCTTGCGGGAGATGAGGTTAAGCTGCGTGTTCCAGTGCTTGAGCAAGCTGGCCCAAGCTGAAAAACGCTCTAATTGAGCTGGGGTAAACTCAGGAAAATAGAAGGGAAGGCGTGACATGATGTCTAAAATAAAGAGAAAATTACGTTTAAGACGATAAAAAAAGAGAAAAAGCTTGCTAAAAATGCTGAAAGCTATTTGCATCCTCTCTCTTTATGAAAGCCATCATCAAAATGCAAGGAAGGCAGTTTACCGTTGAGGAGGGCGACATCCTCTTTGTTAATCGCTATAGCGACTACGAAAGCGGTAGTAATGTAATAATAAATGACGTCATTGGCGTCAGTCAAGAAGGTCAGTTTAGGATCGGTACGCCCTACGTTCCCGGAGCTCAAGTAACCGTAAAGATTTTAGAGCACAAGCGCGGCGAAAAGATTGTCGTCTTCAAGAAAAAGCGCCGTAAGGGCTATAAGCGCCGCAAGGGGCATAGGCAGGAGCTTTCCGTCATCCAGGTCGAATCCATTGTTGCGTAGGCGCGTTTTTACGGCCTATTTCGTTGTTGCCGCGGTGCTCAGACCCATCACGTATATAGGATACGCTCAGGGTCTTGCGCTCCGAGGCGCCTAGAACTAGGCTCTTAAAAACGCGCCTACGCCGGCCGCGTTTGGTATCTCCAGCAATACGGGCTCCAAAAATCTACAGTTTGAGAAAAAAAGTCTGGAGTAGAGCATTTATTTTATTTATTACCTATCATGGCAACTAAAAAAGGACAAGGAACCTCCCGCAATGGTCGGGACAGTAACCCAAAGTATTTGGGTGTTAAGAAATTTGGCGGGCAAGTGGTGCGTGCCGGCAACATCATTGTACGCCAGCGCGGTACGCGTTTTCATCCCAGCACCAACGTTGGGATAGGCCGCGACCACACGCTTTTTGCGCTGGAGGACGGCGTGGTGGCGTTTGGAGTCAGAAGGGGCAGGCGCATGGTCACGGTAGTAGTTTAGGGGTGGTTTAGGGTGGCGTTCGGGGTTGGGACGGCGTCATGGAAGGGAAAGGGCCAAGGGGCGCTCGCGCCCCTTGGATCCCCTGTCCGATAGCGATTTTCTAAAATGCTAGCGCATTTTAGGAAAATCGCTATCGGGATAGGCTATACAAGGAGCCCCACAGATCGCGAAGCGATCGAGTATAAGCATATGAGTCATTCATTAAACCACACTTAAGGAGGCCTGAAGGGCCGGCAGATGATAGCCCAGGGCGTGAGCCCTGGGTCATGGTAGAAAAATTTTTGAGCCCTACAGGGGCGACACTCCCATTCACGTTCTGAGTGCCGCCCTTACAGGGCTCCAATTTATTTCTTGCCGTAAACCCAGGGCTTACGCCCTGGGCTATCATCTGCCGGTCTTTCAGGCCTCCTTAAGTGTGGACTGTTGTTAATAGTATTTTCGATCCCGAAGGGATCTGGGAGGCCTTAGTATGCCCTTCCAGGTAGCGATTTTATTAAAATGCATCGCATTTTATAAAATCGCTACCTGTAGGGGATCCTAAGGGGCGCAAGCGCCCCTTAGTCTTACATTACCTGCACGGGGTCCACATCCAGGCGGTCTTCGATGGTCTTGGGGCTTGGGTGCTGACTGCGTAGGGCTAGGAGTGCGGGCAGGAGGGCGGAGATGCTTGGGGTGAAGTACCAGAAGTGGTACCGATAGAGGTGTTTGCATTTTTCGAGCGCTGCTGGAGCGGGCCCGAGGATTTCACAGGCAGGCAGCGGATGCTTTTTGAGGAGGCTAGCCCAGGTTTGCGTCCAGGTGATGAGGGCTTCTAGATCGGGGCCCAAAAAGAGGTGCCGGATGAGCCGGCGATAGGGTGGGTAGCCCAATTCCTTGCGTTGGGCGAGTTCAGCGTGTAGGAAGCCGTGGGTGTCGCCTTGCTTGGCCCAGGTAAAGAGAGCGTTTTGAGGGTCGAAGCTCTGGATGACAACTTCACCCGGGGTGTCTCCACGACCCGAACGGCCGGAAACCTGCATGAGGAGCTGGAACCCGCGCTCTTGGGCTCGGAAGTCCGGCATGTTGAAGGCCATATCAGCATCGATGAGCCCCACGAGCGTCACTTTGGGGAAGTCCAGCCCTTTGGCCAGGATTTGCGTGCCTACCAGGATGTCGATGTGGCCTTGGGCTAGGGCTGATAGGCATTTAACGATACTCTCCTTTCCCTGCATGGTATCGGCATCAACGCGAACCACGCGGGCCTTGGGGAAGCAACGTTGCAGGATGGCTTCGAGGCGCTGGGTGCCTAGGCCTTTCCAGGCGATTTTGGGGGATTGGCATTGTGGGCAGCGTTGAAAAGCAGCGATCGCGTACTGGCATAAATGGCAACGCAAGCGTTCGTCATGGCGATGATAGGTCAGCGCTAAGGAACAAGCGGGACATAGCGCCTTAAATCCACAAGCGGGGCATAGGCAGCTGCGGCTGTAACCGCGACGGTTGATAAACAGTAGGCTTTGTTGGCCGCTGTCGAGGCGTTCTTGGAGTTTATCGAGCAATAGGCGCGAAAGGGGGCCGCTGGGCAGGCCGGTTTTGCTCATTTCTAGGCGCATATCGACCATGTGGAGCTTGGGGAGGCTCTCGGCCTTGGCGCGCTTGGAAAGAATGGCGTGGGCGTAACGGCCTTGCTGAGCATTTAAAAAGGATTCCGTGCTAGGCGTAGCAGAGCCCAAAATACAGGGAATGTTCAGGCATTTTGACCGATATATGGCAACATCTCGGCCGTGGTAGCGCGGGTTGTCCTCCTGTTTGTAGCTGGGCTCGTGCTCTTCGTCTACAATGATCAGCTGTAGTTTGGGCAAAGGAACAAACACGGCCGAGCGGGCGCCCAGCACGATGTTGACGGCGCCTCGGGCAATCGCCTGATGGGTGTCGAGGCGTTCGCCGTCCGAGAGTTGGTGATGCCAGAGCGCTAAGGCAGCGTCTGCAAAACGGTTATGCAAGCGGCCATAAATTTGGGGCGTTAGGGAAAGCTCGGGGACTAAGTACAGCACCTGTCCTCCTTGTTTCAGGACAAGAGCCATCGCCCTTAGATACACTTCCGTCTTGCCTGAGCCCGTGATGCCGTCGAGTAAAATGGGTTTAAAATGACCTAAGTGGCTTTCTATCAACGCGAGCGCCTGAGCTTGTTCGTCGTTGAGCGTGCAAGGCGCCGCAGGGGCTTCGAGGCTAGCAGGTTGCAAACGGCGTTCGAGGCGGTTTTTTTCAGAGCTTATCCAGCCCTTTTGAGCAGCGCCTCGGAGGGATTCAAGGGAAATACCATTTTTGTTAATAAGTATTTTTTGGCCCAAAGGACCTTTTTCCTGTAATAAACGGCATAAAGCTACCTGCTTGGGGGCCCGGCGTTCAAAGCCCTCAAAGTCTGCAGGGCTGGCCAATAAAGCAAAAGTGGTTTCGGTTTGCATCGCAAAGCCTTTGCGCACAACCGCGGGCAAAAAGGTTTGCAGCAGGCCCTCAGCCGTAACGGCATAATAACTACGCATCCACAGCAGCAGCTCAATGAGGTCTTCGGTCAGAACGGGAGCTTCATAAACGAGGGCCAAAATCGGCTTAAGCGCATAGGGCAGGCCTTCTGTTTTGCAGGCCAGCACGAGGCCCAGCGTCTTGCGTCCTTGCAAGGGCACCCAAACCAGAGACCCTTTTTTTACTAGGAGCTTTTCGGGAATGCTGTAGTGCAGCGCCTTATCGGGCCCGGATAACGTAAGTATTTCTGCATGGTAATTTAATGGCATTGACAAAATAAGCGTCCATAGATTAAGTGAATATAGACCCCGTTACCAAGGAAAAAGTGAAAAAATCGTCACCATGGCTGCGCAGTACAGTTTTGAAATTGGGCTCCTAGAGGGCATTGTGCGTCGGTATCCCGACTACATCGAGGCCCTGGAAGCCCTGGCCCAGCGCTATACTCAAGCAGGCCGCATAGCAGAAGGCCTTGCGCTGGACCGTCATTTGGTCACCCTTAAACCCAAGTGTCCTACCGCTTTTTATAACCTCGCTTGCAGCCTTTCTTTGTCCGGTGATAAAAAAGGGGCTCTGGGCGCTCTGACTCTGGCTGTGTCTTTGGGCTATTCCGATTTTCAGTGGATGCGCAAGGACTCAGACCTTAAACCGCTCCACGGGACCCCCGAATTTCAATCGCTGATGAGTTAGGGCTAAGGGGAGCTTGCTCCCCTTAGGATCCCCTTTCCGATGGGCAATTTTCTAAAATGCGCAAGCGCATTTTAGGAAAATTGCCCATCGGGAAGCATATACTAAGGCCCATCCTGATCGCTTTGCGATCGAACGCTTTTTATTTAATGAATCGCCCCTGTAGGGCTCTCATTTTGCGGTTTCAATGAATAGTTAAATTACTTAGATTCGATCCCGAAGGGATCTGGAGAGGCCTTGTATCACCCTTCCCGATAGGCGATTTTTATAAAATGCATCGCATTTTTAAAAATCGCCTATCGGTAGGGGATCCAAGGGGCGCAAGCGCCCCTTGGCCTTAACTTTCTAAGCGCTTTCTTGGACAACCGTTACGCAACCAGCTGTGGATGAAGGGGTTAATGTCGCCATCCATGATGGTTTGGAGGTTGGAGCTTTCGGTGCCGGTGCGAAGGTCCTTGACCATTTGATAGGGTTGGAAGACGTAGCTGCGGATCTGATAGCCCCAGCCGATTTCGCCTTTTTCGCTATAGAATTGTTCCATTTGAGAGCGTTTTTCGTCCATG
Source organism: Opitutia bacterium (assembly GCA_025363695.1). Classification (GTDB taxonomy): domain Bacteria; phylum Verrucomicrobiota; class Verrucomicrobiia; order Opitutales; family JANYDI01; genus JANYDI01. The sequence continues at coordinate 26,480 of JANYDI010000148.1, read as the reverse complement.
ACTTTCTCATACAGCTTAGATTTGAGGACCTTCATGGCTGCGGCCTTGTTTTTGTGCTGGGAGCGCTCATTTTGACAGGCCACTACGATGTTGGTAGGGAGGTGGGTGATGCGCACGGCTGAGTCGGTTTTATTGACGTGCTGGCCGCCTGCGCCGCCGGCTCGGTAGGTATCTATCCTTAAATCTTTATCGAGAATTTCTATGGGGGCATCGTCTTCGACTTCGGCAATGACGTCGACGGCGCAAAAGGACGTATGCCTGCGGCTATTGGAGTCAAAGGGGCTGATACGCACGAGGCGATGGACGCCCCGTTCGGCCTTGGCATGGCCGTAGGCGTGGGGACCGATGATGCGCAAGCAGGCCGTTTGGATGCCGGCTTCTTCGCCCGCTTGTAGGTCTTGGACTTCGACAGTATAGCCCTCGCGTTCAGCCCAGCGGGTGTACATGCGCAGCAGCATTTGAGCCCAATCGCAGGATTCCGTGCCTCCGGCGCCCGCATGAATAGAGAGAATGGCGTTATGGGAGTCCTGCGGGCCGCTCAGAAAGGCCAAAACTTCAAGGCTGGCCAGGCGCTGCAGGAGGGTTTTGAGCGTTTTTTCGACTTCCAAAAGCGTTGCGCTGTCGAGGGAGGCTTCGTCATTGGCCAGCTCCCAAAGGACAGCAAAATCCTCTACTTGACGCTTAAAATCGGTAATCTGCCCATGCTCGCGCTTGAGCTGGCTGAGCTGGGCGCTTTTTAGGCGCGCGACTTCCTTGTTTTCCCAAAAAGAAGACAGGGCCATTTCGGCTTCTATTTGGGCTATGGACGCCTCTTTTTGAGGGACCTTAAAGGAACCCCCACAGGTGGTCCGTGCGTTCCAGCAGCGTGTTAAAATCTTTTCGTAGTTCAAAACTGAGCATAACTGAGTATAAAACCTTAAGATGGGGGTTTTGGGGTTTTGTGTCAACAAAGATTTGAAGGCAAATTTCAGTTTTTGCTAAATTTTTTTTGATTTAGGTATTGACAATAGTCTTTATTTTCGAAACAATGGGCACCTAATAAAACCTCAAAAGGTTCGGGGGGGCGAAAGGGCTTTGGGGAATGGGGGAGGGGAAAGCTGCGTATTTTCTTTTGAAGACCTGTGGAGGCTGGTCGTTGAAGGAGGGTTTTTGCGTATTTTTTAACTTTATTAAAATAAAAGCTTGACCTTAAAAAAATCTTTAAGCATCCTCGTGCATCTCAATCTTGTCCACCTCTCTAGGGGAAGCAGGGTTTTTGCTTCTTTTAAGGCTTGCGGCTCGCTTGAACTCTTGAGTGTTTCTGTCTTACCTAACGAAGCGTCTTTCTAATAGAGTGAAAGGCCCATGTAGCTCAGTTGGCAGAGCACGTCCTTGGTAAGGACGAGGTCGGCGGTTCGAATCCGCTCGTGGGCTCCAGTCTTTTTTAACCAACAACAACCATTAAATCTGAATCGCTATGGCAAAAGATAAATTCGAAAGAACAAAACCTCACGTTAATGTGGGCACAATTGGTCACGTTGACCACGGGAAGTCTACGCTTACGACAGCAATTCTTAAGGTTCAGTCGGGTAAAGGACTGGCTGAGTTGAAGAGTTATGCTGAAATCACCAAGGGTGGTACGGTGCGTGACGCCAATAAGACGGTGACCATCGCGGTTTCGCACGTAGAGTACGAAACGGCTTCGCGTCACTATGCTCACGTGGACTGTCCTGGGCACGCTGACTTTGTTAAAAACATGATTACGGGCGCCGCTCAGATGGACGGTGCGATTCTTGTTGTCAGTGCCGCTGACGGTGCGATGCCTCAGACGCGCGAGCACATTCTTTTGGCCTATCAAGTAGGGGTGCCAAAAATTGTTGTTTTTATTAATAAAATCGATTTGATCGACGACCCTGACCTTTTGGAGCTTGTCGAAATGGAAGTGCGCGACCTACTGACTAAGTATGGTTATGACGGCGAAAAGACCGTTGTGGTGCGCGGCTCCTCTCAGGGTGCTATGGAAGGCTCAGAAATGGGTGTCAATTCTGTTAATCAGTTGATGGATGCACTGGACAAGGAAATTCCTTTGCCTCAACGTGAAATCGACAAGCCTTTCCTGATGTCTGTTGAAGACGTGTTTACGATTACGGGTCGCGGAACTGTGGCCACGGGTCGTATTGAACGCGGTAAGGTCAAAGTGGGCGAAGAAGTCGAGCTTGTTGGGTTCCGTGCGACACGTAAGGCTATCTGCACAGGCGTTGAAATGTTCCGTAAAATCCTCGATGAAGGGGTTGCTGGCGACAACGTAGGCTTGCTCTTGCGTGGGGTTGCTAAGGAAGAAATTGAACGCGGGCAAGTTTTGGCCGCTCCGGGCAGTATTACGCCTCACGACCAAGCTAAGGCTGAGATTTATGTTTTGAGCAGAGAAGAAGGTGGACGTCATACGCCTTTCTTTAACGGGTATCGTCCTCAGTTTTATTATGGTACCGCTGACGTGACCGGCGAATGCTTCCTTCCTGAGGGTAAGGAAATGGTGATGCCTGGAGACAATATTCAGATCGAGCTTAAGATGGAAAAAAAGATTGCCATGGAAAAAGGGCAGCGTTTTGCTATCCGTGAAGGCGGAAAAACCATCGGGGCTGGTCGTATTGTTGAAATCATAAAATAAATAGGTGTTATTATGGGGCGGATGTACGGAAGATGCGTGCATCCGAATGCTCTTGGAAAAATACTCCATTTTGGGAGTATAGCTCAATTTGGTAGAGCAACGGTCTCCAAAACCGTAGGCTGGGGGTTCGAGTCCCTCTGCTCCCGCCAGTTTAAAATGTATGTTTAATCCTTTTCAAAAGACACGCGTTTTCCTTGGTGAAACCGTAACAGAGCTCAAAAAAGCTTCCTGGCCTAACTTCCAAGAACTTTGGCAGTCTACGCTTGTGGTGCTTTTTTCTGTTTCTGTCTTAGGTTTTTTTGTTGCTTTATTTGATTTTTCCTTGTACAACCTTATTTCCTTTTTTACGGACTGGGTTAAATCCTAAGTTTTTTTATGTCATATCCCGTCGCAGTTGGTGAAGCCAAGTGGTACACTTTACATACGCTCCCAAATCAGGAGCTGAAGGTCAAGTCGTACTTGGACAAGTTTGTTGCGTTGGGAGATCTCAAGGATTATGTTTTGGAGGTACTCGTGCCTACTGAAAATGTGGTTGAGGTCAAGCATGGCAAGAAATTGCAACGCGTGCGCAAGGTCTATCCTGGCTATGTTTTCATTCTGATGCATCTTTTCGATGCGGAGGGTGAGTTGCTTCAGGCTCCTTGGCAGTTTGTTATATGGGAAACTCAGGGTGTTATTGGGTTTATTGGAGGCAATAAACCGACGCCCTTGAAAGCTTTTGAAATCGATAGAATTAAGAAGCAGGTTGTTGATTCCGAAGATAAGGAAGTTTTGAAGGTTTCCTTTGGGCTTGGGGAGGTTGTGAAGATTAATGACGGTCCTTTTGTTGAGTTGACAGGCCAAGTGAATGCGATAGATCCAGAACGCGGGCGTCTGAAGGTTTCCGTTTCTATTTTTGGGCGCAGTACACCGGTTGAGCTTGAATATTGGCAAGTTCAGCGAGTGGATTAATATTTTTTATTTTAATTAAAACGTTCTAGATATGAGTACAGCAGTAAAAAAGAAAAAAGAAAAGGCAAGGGTTAAGTTGCAATTGCCTGCCGGAGCAGCGAATCCTGCTCCTCCGGTTGGGCCTGCACTGGGTCCGCACGGGATCAACATTGCCGCTTTCTGTAAGGAATTTAATGAGCGTACGAAGGATCAGGCAGGACTTGTTGTGCCTGCTGTGATCACTATCTATCAAGATCGCACGTATTCGTTTATTCTAAAGTCTTCCCCAGTTGCTGCGCTCTTGAAAAAGATGTTGGGCATCTTGAAGGGGTCTCCTGTCCCCAATCGTCAAAAGGTAGGGACGGTTACGCGTGCTCAGCTTCTGGAAATCGTACAGATAAAGAAGAAGGACCTCAATACTTCGAACGACGAGGCAGCCGTTCGCATGATTGCTGGAACGGCTAGAAACATGGGAATCGAGGTTAAGGATTAAGTTTTTGTATGAGTAAGCGCTATAAAGAGGCTCAAAAAGTAGGGGACTTAACGAAAAGTTATTCCTTGGATGAAGCTGTGGCACTTTTGTATAAGATGCCCAGGGCCAAGTTTGACGAAACCGTTGAGCTTTCAGCTCGGCTGAAGGTGGATCCCAAGAACAATGAACACATGGTTCGTGGGGTTTTGGACCTTCCTAACGGAAGTGGCCGCAAGGTATCTGTCTTGGTTTTCACCAGTGATCCGCAGGCGGCGTTGAAGGCAGGTGCCGATTTTGCAGGCCTTGAGGACCTCATGGCCAAGATTCAAGAAGGTTGGTTAGGCTTTGATGTTGCGGTGGCGACGCCGGATGCGATGAAGGAAGTACGCAAGATTGCTCGTGTTTTAGGCCCTCGTGGTCTGATGCCTACGCCAAAATCGGGTACCGTTACGGACGATGTTGCCGAGGCGATTGCCAAACTTAAGGCGGGTCGGGTTGAGTTCAAGATGGATAAGACGGCTAACGTCGGCATCATCATGGGAAAGCGTTCTTTTTCAGAATCAGCGATTAAAGAAAATATCAAAGAAGGGATGCAGGTGCTTATTTCAGCCAGGCCGGCATCGCATAAGGGCGTTTATATCGGTAGTTTAACGGTGAGCCTTTCTATGAGCCCTGGTGTCGAACTGAGTAATATCGAGTATTCTAAGGTTTAATCGTTATGGAAATTAAAAAATATTTGGCGGAAGATATTGCTTCTAAATTGGAGCATGCGAGCTATTTCTTTCTCACCGACTATCAAAAGATAACGGTCCTTGATGTCCAGGAGCTTAGACGGCGCTTGGCGCAGCACAAGGCGCGTTTTCACGTTGTGAAAAATACGCTGCTTTCTCGTGTTCTGGCGGAGAAGGGTATTTCTTTGGGGTCGATTAATGGCCCTACGGCGCTTGTCTGCGGCAAATCAGATGCGTCTGAGGTTGCAAAAGTTCTTAAGGCTTTTATAAAGGAAAAAAATAAGCTAAGCATTAAATCAGGAGCTTTGCACCGCTCCGTTCTTAATGCGGCAGACATCGATCGTTTGGCCGAGTTGCCTTCGCTGGATGTTATGCGTGCTCAATTTGTAGGGCTTCTTTCTACACCCGCTCGTCAATTTGTTACTGTCTGCCAAGCGGTGCCTTCGTCTGTTGCTCGTGTGCTGCAGGCCTATGTGGAAAGCAAGTCAGCTTAAAATTTTAAATCAAGACTCTAAAGTCTTGGTTTTACACTGTGAATCGGTTAGGAGCAGGCTGCTCTTAAATGTTTCTTAACGCTAATCGTAAAAAAAATCATGTCGCAACTTAGTAAAGAATTAGTCATTGATTGGTTGAGTAATCAGTCTGTTTTGGAAATCGCAGGGCTTGTAAAAGACCTGGAAGTAAAGTGGGGCGTGAGCGCAGCGGCACCGGTTGCTGTAGCAGCTGCGGCTAGCTCGGGAGCTTCGGTGGAAGCTGTTGAGGAGAAGACGGAGTTTGATGTTGTGCTTAAATCAGGTGGACCCAATAAGCTTAATGTCATTAAGGTCGTTCGCGAAATCACAGCTTTGGGATTGAAGGAAACCAAGGATCTCGTAGAAGCTGCGCCTAAGGTCATCAAGGAAGCGCTTAGCAAAGAGCAGGCACAGGAAATCAAGAAAAAGCTTGAAGAAGCGGGTGCTGAAGTTGAGATTAAGTAGGATTTTTATCCTCAAATGCGTCTCGATTGATAAGTCATTCTTTGTTTGGGAAGGCTTAGTTTAGTTATGTTACTAGACTAGGCTTCCTTTTATTATTTTGAGCTGTAATTAAAAAACGATGAATCGCTCATGCGACTTGCTTAAAAGTGACTTCGGCCTCATTTTTTTGTACACGTTTCAGCTAAAAAACCTTTGTGGCAGCCATTCGCTGTCATGGAAGTTTTGCTGTTTTATCCCATAACTGAGCCGTTTGTTTATGTCTTCTGAGATACGCATTAACTTCGGTAAAATACAAGAGATCATCGCGCCTCCGAAACTGATTCAAAACCAAATTGATTCATTTCGGGAGTTCCTGCAATTTGGAGTCCCGTTGGAAAAACTGGACCTAGTGGGTTTGCATGCAGTCTTTTATGAGGTGTTTCCGGTGGAGAGCTACGACGGACGTTATGTCTTGGAGTATGTTTCTTATCGCTTAGGGGAGCCTAAGGAGAGTGAGTCTAATACCATAAATAATGGAACTACTTATACGTTCTCCTTGTATCTTACGCTTCGGCTAAGGGAGGGGGATCTCGTTAAGGAAGAAGAAATCTATATGGGTGAATTTCCAATGATGACGCAACATGGTTCGTTTATCATCAATGGAGATGAAACCGTTGTGGTGAACCAGCTTTGCCGTTCACCGGGTATTTGCTTTGAAGAATCGATGCATGCGAGCGGAAAGCTTCTGCGTTCCTTCCGTATCATGCCCGATAGAGGCACTTGGATTGAGGTTCAGTTCGATCAAAATGACTTGCTTTATGTTTATTTGGATCGTCGTCGCCGTCGTCGCAAGTTCCTGATTACTACATTCCTGAGGGCAATGGGGTATTCTTCTGATTATGACATTTTACAGCTATTTTATGAAATAAAAAATATCAGACTGGATTCTGTTCTAAAAAGCGAGAATGTTTCGCATTTGGTTCTTGTCGAGGATGTTATTGATGCCCAAAGGGGGATTGTGCTTGCTCGCGCTTTTGAGCCCTTGACGAAAACGATTCTGCGTTCTTGCCATAAAAATGGCATTGATGCGCTGCGTATCGTTGATTCTAGTTTTGACGATGGTCTTATCATTCGTTGCCTGAAAAAAGACCCTTCGCGTAATGAGGATGAGGCGCTGAAGGATATCTACAAGCGCTTGCGTCCTGGAGAGCCGGCTACGGTAGCTAACGCAAAATCATTATTGCGGAGATTGTTTCAAGATCCAAAACGCTATGATCTTGGAAAAGTCGGGCGCTATAAGCTCAACCAGAAGCTGGGACTTTCGACAGAAATCCATTGTAGAATTGTCCAGGCAGACGATATTGTCGAAGCCACAAAGTATCTTGCCCGACTGAAGCGCGGGGAGGGTGTTGTTGATGATATTGATCACTTAGGGAGTCGTCGCGTGCGTACGGTCGGTGAACTTTTGATGAATCAGTGTCGCGTTGGCCTGGCTCGGACTGAACGTCTAGTCAAGGAACGTATGGCGTTATATGACCAAAGCGTAGATTCTATAAGTCCTCAAAAGCTCATCAATCCAAAGGCGCTTAGTACCGTTGTTCGGGATTTTTTTGCTCGAAGTCAGCTTAGTCAGTTCATGGATCAAATTAATCCTTTGGCGGCGCTTACCCATAAGCGTCGACTTTCAGCCTTAGGACCTGGTGGTTTGAATCGTGATCGAGCTGGATTTGAGGTGCGTGACGTACATCCCTCGCATTATGGGCGAATTTGCCCCATTGAAACACCCGAAGGTCCTAATATTGGGCTCATTAACTCCTTAAGTATTTATGCGAAGATTAATGAGTTTGGTTTTATTGAAACGCCCTATCGAAAGGTATTAGAGGGTGTCGTTACGGAAGCCATTGAGTATTTGACGGCTGATCAGGAAGAGAATTTTACCGTAGCTCAGGCCGATGCTGCTTTGGATAAAGAGGGGAAGCTTATAGGGCCTGTTACCGTGCGTAGGCGCGATGATTTTGTCGAAATCGAGCCTGAACAGGTGAATTATATCGATCTTTCGCCCAAGCAGCTGGTTTCAGTGGCTTCAGGTTTGATTCCGTTTCTTGAGCACGATGACGCCAATCGTGCCCTTATGGGATCAAACATGCAGCGGCAGGGGGTTCCGCTGTTAAGGACTCAGGCGCCTTTTGTTGGTACAGGTATTGAGCGTTTGGTTGCCGAGGATTCGGGGACCGTTATTCTATCGCATTCAGAGGGCAAAGTTGCTTTTGTTGATGCCTTCTGTATTGTCGTGACGCCTGACGGCAGTTTGCCAGCGCGTTTCGACTACGATACGCCTGAAAGTAAGGATCTCTATGTTTATAAACTTATTAAGTTTTTAAGATCCAATAATGGGACCTGTTTTAATCAAAGGCCCATTGTTAAATTAGGAGAATCCGTTAAAATTGGGAGTGTTTTAGCTGATGGTGCTTCTACTGAGCGAGGAGAGCTTGCCTTAGGGTTCAATGTCCTTGTTGCCTTTATGCCATGGAATGGCTATAACTTCGAAGATGCTATTCTTCTGAGTGAAAAGCTGTTAAAGGACGATATCTTTACCTCAATTCATATAGAGGAATTTGAAATTATTGCCAGGGATACCAAGTTGGGGCCCGAGGAGATTACTCGTGATATTCCTAGTATTGGTGAAGAAGCGCTCAAGTATTTGGACCGAGAAGGCGTTATTTTAGTGGGGGCTCATGTTAAGCCCGGCGATATTCTTGTGGGTAAAATTACGCCCAAAAGCGAAACCGAGTTGGCTCCCGAGGAAAAGCTGTTACGTGCTATTTTCGGCGAGAAAGCCGCTGACGTTAAGGATACTTCTTTGATCGTGCCTTCAGGAATTTATGGTGTTGTGCGGGATGTTCGCGTTTCAAGCCGCACAGAAGGGGATGCGGAGAAGCTCTCGCCTTCGGACAAGCGTCGTCATATCAAGAAAATTAACGAGGACTACAAAAGCGATTCAGATAAAATTCGCGAAGATTTGACCGAGGCGCTTTCTAATATCCTTTTAGGTGAAAAAATTCCTCTCGATGTCCGCAATAAAGAAACGGGAGAAATCATTATTCCTGCTAATAGGAAAATTACCAAAACGCTGTTGCGTCGGTTGGCTGCCGTATATGTTCATGTTGATATAGATCCTTCTCCGGTTCGAATCAAAATCATGGATATCATTAGTTCCTTTCAGTCTCGATTTGATGAAATGGATCAAGAAAGGGATAGAAAAGTTGCCGATGTGCAGGCAGGGTTGGATGCAACTCAACGGGTTATTAAGAGTGTCAAGGTTTACATCGCTGCTAAGCGAAAAATACAGGTAGGTGATAAGATGGCTGGGCGCCATGGAAATAAAGGCGTTGTTGCAAAAATTGTTCCTGAAGCAGATATGCCTTATATGCCCGATGGAACCCCTGTTCAAATTGTGCTCAATCCCTTAGGCGTTCCTAGTCGGATGAATGTGGGACAAGTTTTGGAAACGCATTTGGGTTGGGCCTGTAAGGAATTGGGGATTTCCATTGCTACGCCTGTTTTTGACGGGATCAAGGAGTCTCAGATTGTTGATTTACTTAAAAAAGCGGGTCTGCCTTCTCACGGTAAATCGCGTTTGATAGACGGCCGTTCGGGAGATTTTTTTGATCAAGAGGTGACGGTTGGCTACCTTTATATGATGAAGCTGAACCACCTTGTTGCTGATAAAATCCACGCGCGGGCAGTAGGTCCTTATAGTTTAATTACTCAGCAACCTCTGGGTGGGAAAGCTCAGTATGGGGGTCAACGTTTTGGAGAAATGGAAGTTTGGGCGCTTGAGGCCTATGGGGCTGCCTATACGCTGCAGGAGCTTTTGACGGTTAAGTCTGATGACGTGGCTCGTCGTACGAAGATGTATGAAAATCTGGTTAAAGATGTTAATAATCTCGAGGCTGGGATCCCAGAGTCCTTTAATGTATTGCGAAAAGAAATCCAGAGTTTGTGCCTTGATCTGGAATTAGATAATGAAGGCGTTGAAGATATAAAGTTGTTAGGTTGATCGCTGGAACTTGCTGTAAAGGACACCATGATAAAGACAAAAAACTCCACGAAGGAAGCCTCCGTTCCTAAAGAAAAATTGCAATGGTCGGAGACGGATAGTCAACGATTTACAGAAGCGCTGGGCATACAGGAAGAGCGTCCTTTTAATGGACTTTCTATTTCGATAGCCTCTCCGATGAAAATTCGCGAATGGTCTTATGGAGAGGTGAAAAGTCCTGAAACGATCAATTATCGGACGCTGAAGCCTGAGCCTGATGGACTTTTTTGTCAACGTATATTCGGTCCTTTGCGTGATTATGAATGTGCCTGCGGCAAGTATAAACGTATCAAGTTTAAGGATGTTACTTGCGATCGTTGTGGCGTTAAGGTGACGATTTCTCGCGTGCGTCGTGAACGCATGGGGCATATTGAGCTGGCGGTTCCTGTTTCGCATATTTGGTTTTTGAAAAATATGCCTAGCCGCTTGAGTCTTTTGCTGGATGTTACAGCTCGGAATCTGGAACGCGTTGTCTATTACGAAAACTACATGATCACGGATCCCGGGCATACGGGTCTGGAGGAAAAGCAGTTGCTTAACGAGCAGGAGTATGTTCAGTTCCAGGAGGAATATGGCGAGGATGCTTTTACTGCAAAAATGGGGGCTGGTGCCTTGTTGGATATCCTTAGGCGCTTGGATTTGCAGGCGCTGGTTGCCGCGCTTACGGAGCAGCTTTACAGTACACGATCCAAGCAAATAAAGAAAAAACTTTCTAAGCGCTTGGAGGTGACTCAGGGTTTTATCGATTCTGGCGCACGTCCTGAGTGGATGGTTTTGGAGGTGCTGCCTGTTATTCCTCCTGATTTAAGGCCCTTGGTTCCGCTGGAAGGCGGGCGCTTTGCCACGAGTGATCTTAATGATTTGCTTAGGCGCGTGATTAATAGAAATAATCGCCTTAAGAATTTGCTGCAGTTAAAAACTCCTGACGTCATTATCCATAATGAAATGCGCATGTTGCAGGAATCTGTGGATGCGTATTTTGATAATGGGCGGCATGGTAAGCCTTTTGCTGGAGCTGGAAATAGGCCTTTAAAGTCCTTGAGTGACTCGCTGAAGGGAAAAAATGGGCGTTTTCGTCAAAATCTTTTAGGTAAACGCGTAGACTATAGTGGTCGCTCGGTTATTGTAATCGGGCCGGAGCTTAAGCTGCATCAATGTGGTTTGCCTAAGAAAATGGCGTTGGTTCTTTTTGAACCGTTTATCATTAAGCGACTCAAGGAGCTTAGCTTTGTCCATACGGTTCGAGGGGCGCGCCGCATGATAGAAAAGCGCTCGCCAGAGGTTTGGGATATTTTGGAAGAAGTTACCCGAGGGCATCCTGTTTTACTGAATCGCGCGCCGACTTTGCACCGCCTTTCCATTCAGGCCTTTGAGCCGATTTTGATCGAAGGGGACGCTATTCGCGTGCATCCTCTTGTGTGCACGCCTTATAATGCGGACTTTGACGGAGACCAAATGGCCGTGCATGTGCCTTTGTCGCTGGAAGCTATTCTCGAGTGTAAGCTCTTGATGATGGCAACTCAGAACATTTTTTCACCTTCCAGTGGAAAGCCGACTTTAACGCCTTCACAGGACATTGTACTGGGTTCGTATTACTTAACCCTAGATCCTGCTAAAAAAGTTCTTGATGGTCAGCGAATTCCTCTCATAGCAAGCATTAACGAGGCACTTTTTGCTCAAGTTGAAGGGGTGTTATCATACCATGATTGGGTTAATTACTCGAATCCGGACTACAAAAAGGAAACTCAGTATGGAGATTCGGAGCGTAAGTATCTTCGAACGACGATAGGACGTATTATATTCAATACGATATGGCCTTCGGAATTGGGTTTTGTTAATGCACCGGCTTCCAAGGCAAAATTGGGAGATCTTATTTATAGTACCTATAAAGCTTGTGGTAAAATAGAAACGATACACACGTTAGATCGGATGAAGGAGATCGGGTTTAACGTTGCTACACGTTCTGGTATTTCCATAGGCATGGGCGATATGATCATCCCGAAGGACAAGCCAAAAATTATAGAAGCGGCCAAAAAGAAGATTCAGGAAGTTGAAAATCAATACCGAAGAGGTATTTTGACCCTAGGGGAACGCTCAAATAAGATCATCGACACCTGGACGAGTGCTACCGATGAGGTTGCCAAGTCCGTGTTTAAGCGTCTGGAGGTCAATGAAGGGAAGGGTGAAATCAATCCCGTTTCCATCATGACTAATTCGGGTGCTCGGGGTAACCGTCAGCAGGTGCGTCAGCTGTGCGGGATGCGAGGTCTTATGGCAACGCCTTCAGGTGCGATTATTGAACGGCCTATCATTTCGTCTTTCCGTGAGGGCCTGAATGTGTTTGAGTATTTTATTTCGACACACGGTGCTCGTAAAGGACTTTCGGACGTTGCGCTGAAAACTGCCGATGCCGGTTACCTGACTCGGAAGTTGTGCGATGTCGCGATGGATTGCATTATTAAAGAAGTGGATGATGGCAATCGTGATGGTATATGGAAATATGCGATTCGTGAAGGCGATGACGAAATTGTGCCTCTTTTTGATCGCATCGTGGGGAGAACTTCAGCCCTAGACCTTCCTAATCCCCTAGATCCTCAAAGCCTTTTAGTTAAAAACGGAGAAATTATCACCGAGGCGGTTGCCAAGCTTATAGAGGATTTTGGCATTGAGCGTATAAAGATCATGTCCCCCTTAACCAGTCGCGTTGAGGTGGGCGCTACGGCCTTGGAGTATGGTACGGATCCGTCGACAAATGAGCTGGTGGAAATCGGCCGCGCCGTGGGCATCATTGCCGCGCAATCTATCGGAGAGCCTGGAACACAGCTTACCATGCGTACTTTCCACATCGGGGGGATTGCCAGTCAGGTCTTCAAAAATCCTGAAATTGCAGTACGTAATGCTGGAAGAGTAAAATATCGAGGCTTGCGTTTCGTGCCAGCGGAAGACGGTTCTAATATCGTGCTTAATAAAACGGGTTCTATTAGTATTGTCGACTCTGATGGCAAGGAATTGGAGACCTATGGTATTGTGGCTGGTGCCGTTTTGGCCGTTGCGGACGGTAATCTCATTGAGGCAGGGCAGACGCTTGCCATATGGGATCCTCACCATGCGCCTATTTTGTCTGAAAGAGCGGGAATCGTTATATTTGGCGACATGATTGCCGGAGTTACGGTGAAGCGTCAGCTAGACGAAGCAACAGGGCAGGTTGGGATTGTTGTTATTGAACACAAAGAAGACTTAAGTCCTCAAATTCAGATTCATGAATATGTTTCCGGTCTAGAGTATGATTCCATAGATGCTGTCAAAAAATCGAAGGTGATCGCAACGTACGTCATTCCTACAGGAGCGCAACTGGTGGTTGAAGAGGGAGACATGATTGCTCCTGGGGCGCTTTTGGCAAAAACATCACGTCAAGCCTCAAAAACACAAGATATTACCGGGGGACTTCCTAGGGTCGCCGAGCTTTTTGAAGCCAGGAGACCTAAGGATGCCGCTGAAATGGCTAAAATAGACGGAATTGTTTCTTTGGCTGGAACGGTCAGAGGCAAGAAGCGATTGGTTATTACCGATCAAGAAACGGCGCAACAAGAAGAGCATCTGATTCCGCATGGAAAGCATATCATTGTGCATGCTGGCGATGTGGTTCGTAAGGGGCAACACATTACAGAAGGATCTGCCGATCCGCATGAAATCCTCGAGATTTTGGGGCCTCGTGCTGTCCAGGAGTATCTGCTTTCTGAGATACAAAAAGTTTATAGGTTGCAGGGGGTTATTATCAATGATAAGCATATAGAGTTGATAATCTCTCAAATGCTCCGAAAAGTACGGATTATTGATCCAGGAGATGCGAATTTCCTATGGGGCGCTCAGGCTGATCGTTATGATTTTATGCTCGAGAATGTGCGCGTGATTGATGCTGGGGGTGAATCTTCTCAGGGTGAGCCTGTTTTGCTGGGGGTAACAAAAGCTGCTTTGGAGACGAAGAGTTTTATTTCTGCGGCTTCCTTCCAGGAAACAACGCGCGTTCTTACCGAGGCTGCGACCCTGGGTAAGCGCGATGAGCTTAGAGGTTTAAAGGAAAATCTTATCGTCGGACGTCGCGTTCCTGCCGGCACTGGTTTTTCTTTATATCAGGATCTGAAACTGATCAAACGTCAGGTTGCATTTTAGATTATTTATTTCATGAATCTATCATCCAGAAAATAGAAGTATTTTTTGTGTTTTGAACAAAAAAGCAAAAAAAAGCTTGCTAAAAAAAAATGAATGCGTACGCTCCATCCTTTCAAAAGATCAATAGTTATGCCGACAATTAATCAGCTCATTCGCCGTCCTAGATGTCCAGTCTTGTGTGGCTCCAAGTCGCCTGCCTTAGCAGGCAACCCTCAGAAACGTGGGGTTTGTGTTCAGGTTATGACAAGAACACCCAAGAAGCCTAACTCTGCCATAAGAAAAGTGGCAAAGGTTCGTTTGACTAATGGTATTGAAAGTATTGTCTATATTCCGGACGAAGGACACAACTTGCAAGAGCATAGCGTTGTTCTTGTGCGTGGTGGACGGGTAAAGGACCTTCCGGCGGTGCGCTATCATGTGGTTCGTGGGTGTTTGGACTGTAAGGGTGTCGAGAAGCGGCGTAGAAGTCGCTCAAAGTATGGGGTTCGTCGTCCTAAAAGTGGTAAGTAGTGTTGTTGAGTAGTTATTATGTCTCGTCGCAGAAAGGCTGAAGTTCGTGATCGCGTTCCTGATCCAAGGTATGGAAGTACGCTTGTATCCCATCTTATAAACGTTGTCATGCTTAGTGGCAAGAAATCGATTGCATCTAAGATTGTTTATGATGCTTTTGGCATTGCCAGTGAGCGTTTGGGTAAGGGCGATCCTGTAGATTTGCTTTTAGGGGCTTTGTCGAATGCACGTCCTAAGATTAAGGCAAAAAGCCGTCGTCTTGGTGGTGCAACCTATTCGGTTCCCGTGGAGCTATCTTATGATTGTCAGCAAAGTTTGGCTTTAAGGTGGATTAGGGATGCAGCTCGCGCTAAGAAGGGGGTTTCTATGATGGAGGCACTTGCTGACATTTTGGTTGATTCTTACAATAATACTGGCGAGGTTGTTCGCAAAAAAGAAGAAGTGCATCGTATGGCTCAGGCCAATCGTGTGTTTTCTCACCTAGGTTAGTTGTTTGTATGTCTAGTAATTTATCAAAGTCCAATTCACCGAGTCGTTCCTTTCCTTTAGAGTTTACTCGAAATATTGGTATTGCTGCCCATATCGATGCCGGGAAAACAACTACCACTGAGCGTATTTTGTTTTATACCGGGGTTGTTCATAAAATGGGCGATGTCCATGATGGTAACACGGTTACTGATCACATGGAGCAGGAACGTGAGCGTGGAATTACTATAACGGCTGCTGCGATCTCTTGTGGTTGGACTGCAAAAACGGGCTTGTTTCCATCTATTCCTCATCGGATTAATCTTATTGATACCCCTGGGCACGTAGACTTTACTGCTGAGGTGGAGCGTTCTTTGCGTGTACTTGATGGTGCTATCGCTGTTTTCTGTGGTGTGGCTGGAGTTCAGCCTCAATCTGAAAAGGTTTGGCGTCAGATGGACAAGTACAATGTGCCCAGAATTGCCTTTGTCAATAAGATGGATCGATCGGGCGCAAACTTTTACTCAGCTGTTAATGATATCGTTACCAAGTTGGGCGGAAATGCACATCCCATATATATTCCTATAGGAGCTGAGGATAGATTTTTAGGGATTATTGATCTCGTAGAAGAAAAAGCTTACGTTTACGATCCATCTGACAAAGACGGGATGGCCTTTAATATTCTTGATGTCCCTGCTGAATATAAGGCTGATGTGCATAAATATCGCGACCGCTTACTTGAAGCTCTTTCAGATTTTGATGATGTTTTGGCTGAGAAGTATTTGGAAGGTTCGGCTGTTTCTGCCGATGAAATACGTCTAGCGATTCGTAAGGCTACTTTAGCGAGAAAATTTATTCCGGTTATTCCTGGAAGTGCCTTCAAGAATAAGGGTGTTCAAATGCTTTTGGACGCTGTTATCGATTATTTACCAAACCCCCTTGAGGTTGTGCCGACGAAGGCCTGCAATTCAGACGGAGAAGAGGTTTCTGTAGTTGCTGACGATAGGACCCCTGTTGCTGGTCTTGTTTTTAAGCTTTGGTCTGATCCTTACGTTGGGAAGTTAGTGTTTTTTAGAGTGTATGCTGGAAAGCTTGAAAAGGGCGCAGCTCTCTATAATCCTCGTACTCAAAAAACTGAGCGCATTAGTCGACTTGTGTTGATGGGTGCAGATTCTCGAAAAGATATTGATGTTGCTTATTCGGGTGATATCTGTGCTATTATTGGGGCTAAAGAGGTTGTAACGGGCGATACTCTCTGTGATAAGTCTCATGTTATCTCTCTTGAGCCACCAACATTTCCTGAGCCCGTGATTAGTATGTCGATCGAGCCAAAAACTAAGGCCGATCAGGAGCGGATGTCTATTGGTCTTCAGCGTCTTGCGGATGAGGATCCTACTTTTTTTGTTTCATCTAACCATGAAACGGGTCAGACTATCATCTCAGGAATGGGCGAGCTTCATCTTGAAATTCTGAGAGATCGTTTGTTTCGTGAGTTTAAAGTAGAGGCAGAGGCTGGAAAACCTCAAATTGCCTACAGAGAAACCGTTACCGCTTCTTCCGAGGGAGAGGGAAAGTTTATTCGACAGTCTGGTGGCCGCGGTCAGTACGGACATGTGGTGCTTAAGCTCGAGCCTAATGAAAAAGGAAAAGGAATCGAGATTATTAATGAAATTGTCGGCGGAGCCATTCCCAAGGAATTTATAAAGCCTTCCATTGAAGGTATCAATGAGGCAGCAAATAATGGTGTAGTTGCTGGTTATCCCGTTATTGATTTTAAGGTGCGCTTGATCGACGGGAGTTTTCACGACGTTGACTCTTCGGAGCTTGCCTTTAAAATGGCAGGTATTTTTGGTTTTAAAGAAGCCATGCGTAATGCAAAGCCAATACTTTTGGAACCTATTATGGCCGTTGAGGTTCGCACACCGGAGGAGTATCAAGGCGACATTATGGGAGATCTTAATCGCAGAAGAGGCAAGATACAGAATATGGAAATTCGAGGAACTCTTGCTGTTGTAAGTTGTCAGGTTCCCTTGGAAGCTATGACTGGCTATGCGACGGAAGTGCGTTCTCTGTCTAAGGGGCGTGCTGATTACTCTATGGATCCTTCACATTTTGAGCAAGTGCCTGCTAGTCAATTAGAGCAAATCATTAAAAATTCACCACGTCAGGTTGTGCGCAGTTAAGTTAACGTTATGAGTAAGCAAAAAATATTGATAAAATTAAAAGGCTTTGATCACCGAATTGTGGATAAGTCTACGAATGAAATTGTGCGTACCGCTAAAAGCACAGGTGCTCGTGTGATTGGTCCATGTCCGTTGCCTACGAAAATATTAAAAGTTACCGTTAATCGCTCTCCCCATGTGGACAAGAAGTCGATGGATCAGTTTGAGCGAAGAACTCACAAGCGCATTATTAGGATTGTAGATCCTACGGTTAGAACGGTAGAAGCTCTTAAAGTTTTGACGCTTCCTGCTGAGGTTGAAGTTGGTGTTGAAGTAAAACAAATTTAGTGATATTTTAGGTATGCGTTTTGGAATGTTAGCCAGAAAACTGGGAATGACCCAGATTTACAGGGAGGACAATAGTCTTGTTCCTGTTACTGTTTTTCAGGTAGGTCCTTGTGCTGTCACACAAGTGAAGGAGTTGTCCACGGATGGTTATAGCGCTGTTCAAATAGCTTTTGGATCGCGTTCCTCGGCTCGTATGTCGTTGCCGCTTAAGGGGCATTTAAGCAAGGCGGGGGTTTCTAGTGCGTCTTGTTTAAGGGAGTTTAATACCGACGATACGTCTTCTTATGTTCCTGGACAAATTTTAACGGTTGACCTGTTTAAAGTGGGTCAAAAAGTAGATGCTGTCGCCTTTACTAAGGGAAGGGGTTTTCAGGGCGTTGTTCGAAGGTATAATTTTAGTGGCCAACCCGACTCTCATGGTAGCATGATGCACCGAAGGATAGGCTCTATTGGTCAAAGGCAGACTCCTGGACATGTTTTTAAAAACAAGAAAATGCCTGGGCATATGGGAGTACGTCGAAGAACAATGCAAAATTTAGAGGTTTTGGGAGTTGACGTTTCCAAAAATTTATTAATGGTTAAGGGGTCTTGTCCTGGGAATAATCATTCCTTAGTTTATCTTCGCGTTGCCAAAAAAACGATTAAGTCCATATGAAGCTAGATCTTTACACAAAAGAGGGGATTAAAAAAGAAAACAAGGATTATTCGGATATTCCTTGTTTTGAGGGAGAAAAAGGTATTCGAGCATTGCGTCAGGTTATCCTCTCTTATCGTGCAAATCTTAGACAGGGTAATGCTTGTACGAAAAACAGAAGCGAGGTAAGTGGTACTGGAAAAAAGCCTTATAAGCAGAAGGGGACTGGTATGGCTCGTCATGGATCCAAGCGCTCGCCCATTTGGCGAAAAGGCGGTGTTGTTTTTGGTCCAAAGCCACGAAGCTACTCTCAAAAGATCAATAAAAAAATGAAGGCTTTGGCTTTTTCGCGTGCCTTTTTTGACGTGTGTTCTTCTCAGCGTGTAGCCCTTGTTGAAGAGTGGGATTCGGGTCTTTCTAAAACAAAGACAATGAGTGCGGTTGTTAGAAATATCTCCCTGGATCGTTCTATCTTGTTGGTGGATGTGAGCGTTCCTTCGGCAGTCATGCTTGCCTCTCGTAATCTGGATTTTGTCTCTACAGCTAATGTTTCGGATCTAAATGCTTTGGATCTTGTAAGTTTTAAGAAAATTATATTGAGTGAGTCGGCTTTTCATGCTCTCCTGTCTAGGGTTGTTCGTTGAGTTTAGAAGAATATTATGTTAGGGTCTTTGATTTTAAAAGAATTACGTGTTACCGAAAAGGCAACACAACAGTCCTCTGAGCTTAATCAGTATACTTTTGTTGTTTCTGCTTCTGCTAATAAATACTTAGTGACGAGCGCCGTTAAATCTTTATTTAATGTCCGTGTTCTTTCTGTGAATATTATTAACCGCAAGGAAAAAACAAAACGTGGGCGTTCGGCTAGATCAAAACCAGGATGTGTTTCTGGCTTTAAAAAAGCCATAGTATCTCTTCCTGCGGGCGAAAAAATAGAACTTTTGTAGTAAATTTTAGAATATTATGACTATTATAAGAAAAAAGCCGATCACTCCCTCGCAAAGGTTTCTTGCTTTAAATCGGGATGAGTTGGTTTCCTCCGAGAATCGTCCCCTAAGAAGTCTAACTTCAAGTAATCATCGTTGCAAGGGGCGCAGTAACGGTCGCATTACTTCTAGGCGTAGAGGGGGAGGGCATAAGCGTATGTATCGAGCAATTGATTTCATGAGGACTAAGTGCGATATTCCTGCTGTTATTCAGTCTATTGAGTACGATCCTAATCGTTCTGCCAATATTGCGCTGGTTGCTTATGCAGATGGCTTAAAGTCTTATATTCTGGCTCCTTCCGGTGTTTCCATTGGTGATACGGTGACTAGTTTTTCCGAAAAAGGGGATTTCAAACCGGGCAACGCCTTACAATTGCTGCACGTGCCTCCCTCTACAAAGGTCCATGCTGTAGAGCTTCTTATTGGTGGAGGAGCTGTTCTTGCTCGTTCTGCAGGATCTTCTGTTCAGCTGGTAGGCTTTGATGCTTCTCGTGCTATTCTTAAGCTTCCTAGCGGTGAATTACGTTACGTGGATTCTCGTTGTCGTGCTACGATAGGTGAAGTCGGGAATGGCTTGCATCAGAATCGCAACTTGGGAAAAGCAGGACGCAATCGTTGGCTTGGTCGTCGTTCACGTGTTCGCGGTGTTGCTATGAATCCCGTGGACCATCCTATGGGTGGGGGAGAGGGGCGTACCTCTGGTGGCGGACATCCATGTTCACCTTGGGGGCAGCTTTCCAAGGGGTACAAAACGCGTCGTCGTTCTAACCCTACCAATAAGCAAATTATAGTAGGTCGTAATGGTAAGAAATATAGAAACTAGCATTTGCTAATTATGAGTCGTTCGTTAAAAAAAGGTTTTTTTGTTGATGGTCATTTGCTTGAAAAAATAAGGGAGGCAGTTAAGTCTGACTCAAAGAAGCCTATTGCCACTTGGTCGCGCAGGTCTACTGTAACTCCCGATTTTATAGGCCTTCATTTTTCTGTACATAATGGAAAGGGTTTTCATCCTGTTTATGTTACGGAAAATATGGTGGGGCACAAACTGGGTGAGTTCGCGCTTACTCGCATATTTAAAGGACATCCGTCTACAAAAGAAAAGAAATAAATTTTGTTGACTTTTATTTTATGAAAATATCTTCTTCAGCCAGGTATGCTTGTGTTTCTCCAAAAAAGGCGAAACATATTGCTTCTCTTATTCGCGGTCGAACTGCAGAGGATGCATCACAGCTCCTTAAAAATATACCAAGAAAATCTGCTGTTCTTTTCTTAAAGGTGTTGCGCTCGGCTGTTGCTAATGCAGAGAATAACTATGGCGTGACGTCAGATAGTTTAATGGTTTTTTCCGCTCATGCACAACAAGGGCCGGTTGTTCGACGTCACATGCCTCAAGCGAGGGGGTCAGCGCATTTAATACGAAAAAAGAGAAGTCATCTTGTTATTGAGTTGGAAACTTCAAGTGTTATTTAGTTGTTATGGGTCAGAAAGTTCATCCTAGAGGTTTTAGACTTTGCGTTAGTAATGATCCGTGGGATTCTCGTTGGTATGCAGAGGGGCGTTTGTATGCCACCAATTTGATTCAGGATGGTCGCGTTCGTGATTATGTGAAGAAAAATTTGAAAGGTGCCGCAGTGCATCGTGTTATCATAGAGAGGGCAGGCACTCGTGTTCGAGTTAAAATTCTCAGTGCTAGGCCTGGTTTTTTGATTGGCCGAAAAGGCCAAGAGCTTGGAAAGCTCAAAGGGCAGATAGAGAAAATATTGGGTCAGGAGATTTTGTTGGATGTTCAGGAAGTTGAAAAACCTGAGCTTGTTGCCCAATTAGTGTCTGAGTCAATTACCTTACAGCTCGAGCGTCGTGTTTCTTTTCGTCGTGCTATGAAAAAAGCGCTTCAGGGGTCGATGTCTCTTGGTGCTCAAGGCGTAAAAATTCAGTGTTCGGGTCGGCTTGGAGGAGCTGAGATCGCTCGTCGTGAATGCCAGAGATCAGGACGAGTTCCTCTGCACACTCTTCGGGAAAACATTGATTATGGATTTTCTGAGGCTCATACTGTTTATGGTATTATTGGTGTGAAATGTTGGATTTGTATCTAGTTTATTATTTTTATGTTAATTCCTTCTAAGACCAAATATCGTAAATGTCATAAAGGTACCAATACTGGTATGGCAAAAGGAGGAGATACTCTCTCCTTTGGAGAATGTGGAATTCAAGCCCTTGAACGAAGTCGAATGACAAGTGCTCAGATCGAGGCTGCTCGTATTGCTATTAATCGTCAGTTAAAGAGAAGGGGAAAGGTTTTTATTCGAGTTTTTCCTCATAAGCCTGTAACCGCTAAGCCGGCTGAGACTCGAATGGGGAAGGGAAAGGGCGCCGTTGATCACTGGGTTGTGGAAGTGAAGCCAGGTGTTGTTTTGTTTGAGGTCAGTGGAGTTCCTATTTCTTTGGCAAAGCAAGCTTTTCGACTGGCCGACAATAAGCTTCCATTTTCCTGCCGTTTTATTGAAAGAGAAGAATGATTTATGAATAATAAAGATATTAGAGCGCTATCTCAAAAAGATTTGCAAAAAAGACTTGAGTCTTTTCAAAAAAAGCTATTAACTTTGCGTCTTCACAGAGGTGGTTTGGGTCGTCAAAGTGCGCATCAAATGATTTCGATGCGGAAGGCTATTGCTAGAATGAAAACAGTTGCTCAAGCGGGGATTGAAGCTTAATTTTAGAAGTTTGTGTATGCTCTTAGAATCTAGAAATTTGAGAAAACAGTTGACCGGGGTGGTCGTAGGGCGGACTGGAGATAAAACTTTTAAGATGGTCTATTTCTATAAGATTCCGCATCCCGTTTACGGTAAAGAAATTAAAAGAAAAACAACAGTTCATGTTCATGATGAACTTAATGAGACCTCGGTTGGAGATCGTGTGCGCATTGTTGCCACAAGGCCTTTGAGTAAGCTAAAGCGTTGGCGTCTGGTTGAAATTTTAGAAAAGGTTATTTAGTCTTATGGTTCAGATGTCGAGTCGGCTTTCAGTTGTAGATAATACTGGGGCAAAGGTTGTGAGAATGATTCGTAGGCTTGGTCAAAACAAGCGTACGGCTTCTGTCGGTGATTTGATTGTTTGTAGCGTTGTTGAGTGTATTACAAAATCTCCTATTCCTAAGGGATCGGTTGTTAAGGCTGTGATCGTTGGGACGAGGGCTCCGGTTTCTCGAGCAGATGGTAGTTATTTACGCTTCGATCACAATGCGGTTGTTATAGTTGACAACGAGGGTCGTCCAAAGGGAACGCGGGTTCTTGCTCCCGTCGCCAGAGAATTGCGTGATAAGTATATGAAGGTTGTTTCTTTAGCTCCGGAGGTTGTATGAAGTTGTCGAAGTCTATTAAAAAGGGTGTGCTGGTTGTTGTTTCATCAGGCGCTAGCAAGGGAATGAAGGGTAAGGTGTTGGAGTACCTTCGTTCAAAGGATTTGGTTATTGTTGAGGGAGTAAATCTCCGGAAGACCTTCGTGAAGAAGTCACAGGCGAGACAGGAAGGTTCTTCAGATGCGACTCTTACGAAAGAGATTCCGATACATATTTCAAACCTTCGCCTTGATAGGGAGTAGTTTGTTTTTGATTTTCTTATGAGTGTTCATTGTTTTTTTAAGGAGTACTATGGAACTACGATAGTTCCAGCGTTGAAGAGGGAGTTGTCTTTCTCAAACGTTCATTGTGTTCCAAAATTCGAGAAAGTTGTTATTAACTCAGGTATTCGTTCTAGCACGGATAAACTTACCTTAGATCGCATACTGGGTGATATTGGTAAAATTTCCGGACAGAGGCCAATTTTTACTCTTGCTAAGAAAAGCATTTCTAATTTTAAGGTGCGGGAGGGAATGCCTGTGGGGGTTAAGGTGACGTTGCGAGGGCGCTTGATGTATGAGTTTTTATATAAACTTATCCATATTGTTTTGCCTGGAGTTCGTGATTTTAGGGGTCTTCCCTCTCGTTTGGATGGATGTGGCAATTATACTATAGGTTTAGTTGACCATACGGTTTTTCCTGAAATAAAAATGGATGCTCAGGTTAAGCAAAATGTTGGTATGGATATTACTGTTGTTACGACCGCCTCGAATGATGAGCATGGGAAGCTGTTACTGGAGCTTGCAGGCATTCCTTTTAGAAAGTCATAGTTGTTACTTTTATTATGTCAAGGAAAGCGTTAGAAGAAAGAAATAAGAAACGTATTCGTTTGGTTGCGAAATGGGCTCCCGAGCGTGCTCGTCTTCATTCAGTACTTAAGGATCCGAATATTTCCGAAGAAGATTTCTATAAAGCTCAGGATCAGTTGAATAGGCTTCCTCGAGATTCTTCTCCCGTAAGAGTGCGAAATCGTTGTGCGATTACTTCTCGTCCAAGGGCTTATCTTAGGCACTTTGGTATATGTCGTAATTTATTTAAAGAGTGGGCATTGGATGGAAAAATCCCAGGAGTCACCAAGTCTTCCTGGTAATTATAATTAATTATGGCTGTACACGATTCTATAGGTGATTTTTTAACTCAAATCAGAAACGCTTACAAGGCGAATCTCTCTTCTTGTTTGGTGCGTCATTCCGTTC
Source organism: Opitutia bacterium (assembly GCA_025363695.1). Taxonomy (GTDB): domain Bacteria; phylum Verrucomicrobiota; class Verrucomicrobiia; order Opitutales; family JANYDI01; genus JANYDI01. Next base: position 2,780 of record JANYDI010000148.1, on the reverse strand, counting down.
TTAAGGAAAAAATAGCTTTGATTTTTTTTAAACAGGGGTATCTTTCTTCCTGTAAGTTTCTCGAAAACTCGACGGGGAAGTGGTTGAGTCTTCAGTTGAAGTATGTTGAGGGAGCTCCTGCTCTCTGCGCTGTTACTCGTATCAGTAAGCCTGGGTGTCGTGTATATTCGGCTTCGGATTCTCTGCCTAGAGTTTTAAATGGCATGGGAGTTCTTGTTTTATCTACGTCTAAGGGCCTGCTTACCGGTTTTGAGGCTAAGAAGATGAAGGTCGGTGGTGAGTTAATTTGTAGTGTTTATTAGTGTTATGAGTAGAGTAGGAAATAAGCCCATTTCGATTCCTGGTGGCGTTAATTGCTCTTTGTTAGGTAATGTTTTTACCGTTAAAGGTCCAAAGGGAACGCTTTCTCAGTTATTGGTTGATGATGTGAATGTTTTGGTTACTGGAAGTACCATAGAGGTTTCACCTGTTCGGTCTATCCCTTCTGTTAGAGCCCTTCAGGGAACTATCCGTTCTCTTTTGTTTAATATGGTGCAGGGTGTTGTTCAGCCGTATTTCAAGGATCTTGAGATTTCAGGAGTTGGTTTTCGTGCTGCTGTGAGCAATTCTCTGTTAACTCTTAATCTGGGTTATGCTGAGCCGAGACGTTATCCCATTCCTGCGGGCATTTCCATTGATGTGACAGATGGAGTGAAACTTAAGGTTTCCGGAATTGATAAACAGTTAGTAGGCGAGGTTGCTGCACGCATTCGATCTTATTATCCCGTAGAACCCTATAAGGGAAAGGGTGTTCGTATTGTCGGGCAGTTCGTTGTTCGCAAAGAAGGAAAGAAGACATCCTAGTGTTATGAAATTGCTTAGAAAACAAGTTTTGTTACGTAAACGAATATTGCGGGTGAGAAGTAAGGTGTCAGGAACGTCTGCATGCCCTCGTTTGTCCGTTTCTTTTTCGAATAAACATATATACGCTCAGTTTATAGATGATGTTGCTCAGAAAACTATGCTTTATCAATCTACGTTGGAGCCTGCGTTTCGTTCCTCTGGATTGATTGCAAATCTGAAGTCTGCTTCAGAATTTGGTGGATTGGTTGGAGAAAGGGCGAAAAGTCTTGGTATAGATCGTGTTGTTTTCGATAGACGTGGCAGACGTTTTCACGGATGCGTGAAGGCATTTGCTGATGCGGCCAGAGAGTCTGGATTAGTTTTTTAGTAGTATTTTTGTATGCATACCAAATCTAATATGAGAGAGTCTTCTTCGGGAGACAAAGATAAGAATTTTTATGAAAAAGTTTTATCTTTAAATAGATGTTCCAAGGTAGTTAAAGGTGGACGTCGATTTAGTTTCTCCGCTCTTGTTGTTTATGGAGATCGGAAGGGAAGCGTGGGAGTGGGGTACGGGAAGGCAAAAGAAGTTGCAGATGCTATAAAAAAAGCTTCTCAAAGAGCTATTCGCAGCATGGGGCCAATTTGCACTCAAGATGGCACGTTGCCACATTCGGTTATTGGTCACTTTGGGGGTGGGAGAGTCTTGCTGAAGCCGGCCACGGAGGGGACAGGTGTAATTGCTTCAGGTAGTGTTCGTGCTATTTTGGAAGCGGCAGGTATCAAAAATATTCTTTCTAAATCTCTGGGGTCCAATAATGTTCTTTCTGTGGTGCGCGCCACGTTAGAAGGACTGGGGCGCGTTCGGTCTAAGAGTGAAATTTACGCGTTAAGGAGGGCTTAGTTTTATGGAATTGCATAGTATACCAAATATTGGAAACGCAAAAAAGAAACGTTTGGGATGTGGTCCTGGTAGTGGTCGCGGAAAGACTTCAGGGAAAGGCCATAAGGGTCAACGGGCCCGTGCTGGGAAGTCCATTCGTCCCGGATTCGAAGGAGGGCAAATGCCGTTGTATCGTCGCCTGCCGCATCGTGGGTTCAATAATGATTCGTTTAGAGTTTCGTATCAGATTGTAAACGTGGAAGATCTTCTTGTTTTTGGCATGGATGCAGAGGTGACTCGTGGTACTCTTGCGGCTTGTGGTCTGATCCGCAACATTGACTCTCCGGTAAAGCTTCTAGGCTCGGGTATCGTAACTAATAGGCTTATTGTCACCTTGGATAAATACTCCCAGTCTGCTAGAGATAAAATACAGTCTGCAGGCGGAACTTGTGTATTATTAGAAGCTTAGTTTCTGTTCATGTTCTCAAGTTTTTTAAATTGTTTTAAGGTTGCAGAGTTAAGGCATCGAATATTTTTCACTCTGTGTGTTGTTTTTATTGCACGCATGGGTGCAAATATTCCTTTGCCCGGAATAGACCCTGCTCCTCTTCAGAATTTCTATGCAGATCGAATGGCTTCAGGAGGGAATGCTCTATTGGGACTTTACAATATGTTCACGGGCGGGGCGCTTCTCAATGGTGGACTTTTTGCAATTGGAGTAATGCCTTACATTACTGCATCCATTATTATGCAGTTAATGGGAGCCGTTGCTCCGTTTTTGGTTAGACTTCAAAGGGAAGGTGATGTTGGTCGTCAAAAGCTGGCTCAGTATACTCGTTACTTGACGATAGCTATTTGCTTGGTTCAGGGTCTGCTTTTAATCCGAGCTCTTCATAAAAATCCAGGAATGATCATTGGTGGTGATTTCAATATTGATCTCTATGGTCCTATTGTTATAGCAAATCCTTTTTGGTTTACTATATCATCGGCTATATTCCTAACTACAGGCACCGTTATTCTTATGTGGCTTGGTGAACAAATTACCGAAAAGGGAATAGGGAACGGTGTTTCTATT
>JANYDI010000074.1 GCA_025363695.1 Opitutia bacterium | reverse complement strand
TTAACAATTCGCACCCTGTAGGGGATCCAAGGGGACAAGTCCCCTTGGCCCTTTCTCCTTCAACGGCTTATCTTAAGATTCTGATCATGATAAACAAAATACACGCCTTACACGCCATAGGCAGCGATTTATCTAAAATGCGCAGCATTTTAATAAATCGCTGCCTAATGGGGGGTCAAGGGGGCGCCAGCGCCCCCTTGAAACGTCAGCAACTCCCGGCAGAAGGCGTCTTGGTGCTTGCGGTAGAAGGTGGCGCTGTTCTTGTAGTTAGAGAAAAAGAGGGCAAAGGCGATACAACGGCCATCTTTGCGCTGGAGATAGCCCTCCAGGCAGCAGGAACCCGTCATGGCTCCCGTTTTTCCATAGAGGCGCTTCAGGTACTGGGGTTCTCCAAGTCGGTACTGGAGCGTGCCTTTTTCGCCGTTATGGGCTAGGGATTTTTTAAATACAGTGAAGAAAGGTTTTTTCGTGGCTGAAATAAGGAGGTCAACCATGTTCTTGGGGCTGATGAGGTTGAAGCGTGAAAGCCCGGAACCATCACTGATGACGGCCTTGGAGAGGTCGACTTGGTAGTGTTTTTTGATGATATCTTGAATATTTTTTCCGGCGGCATCCCACGTATCCAAGCTGCGGGAGCCCGTGCTTGCGGCAGTAAAAAAGAGGGCTTCAGCGCGGAGATTATCAGACTTTTTGAGGGCTGTAGCGGCAATTTTGGCTAAGGGGGGTGAACTATGGGCTGCCACGCAGAGCCAGGAGGGGCCTGAGGCGCGCCCCCAGCAAATAGGGCCCTTGTGGACAATCCCCAGCTCCTGAAGCACCTGGCGCACGCTGCGAGCAATAAACACCTGTGGATCCGCAATCGGTAGGGAAAAGGACTGCACGCCGCTGCCCGGGCGTATGCTGCCGCTGAGCACAAGGGTTGTCCCCTGCCACTTTGAGTGGATGGCCCCATGAGCCTGGGGGCTCACGATGATGCGGCTTTGGGCCTTAAAAATAGCAGGCGCCACCGCTACGGACGCTCGAGCGCAGCCCTGATCGATCATACTGGGATCGATACGCACACCCACGCAGTTGCCATCAAGGATGGCTGGGCTTATGGGCGCAGCGTATTTTTCTAAAAGGTCCTCAGACATCCATCCTGGGCCTACAGGCGCTACGTTCCAGGGGGCCTCTAAGTATAAAGGACCTTCCCAGGACTCTAGCCCCTTAAGGGCGCTAAAAATCTGCTTTAGGTGGGCCGTCTTTAACGTTGGATCACCGCCTAAACGCAAGGCCATAGGCCCTCGGTAGGGTCCCTCCTTAGGGAGCGGCTGCGGCAGCAAAAGGCGTGTATCCAAGGTGCTTTCAGGACCTTTTACCGCAAAGGCGGCCAGGGCGGCGATGACCTTTTCGCAACTCGAAGGCAGCATAAGGCGTTCAGGCTGAAGGCCATACAGCACCTGCCCTGTCCCCACGTCCACAGCATAAGCAGCCACAAGGGAATCCCTTTGCAGGGGAAGCAAAAGGGCATCCAAGGCCGTTTGGATCGGCGTTGCTTGCAGGGGTAAAGCCAGAAGCATCCAAAAGAGCCCCACCTTTACTCTGTTTTTTAAAAAAATGACCTTGCTGCAAGAAGGTAAAAACATAGAATCTAAAAATGCACCGCCACTGCTGTTTTGCCAAAGAGGCTTCGGGCCCGAAAATCATACTGGATGCCCAAGAAAGTAATCACTTGCTGCGTGTCCACCGAGCGCAGATCGGCCACGCCGTCACGGTCCTAGATGGCAAGGGTACCGTATGGCACACGCGGCTGTCAAGCACGGACAGGCATGTAGCCGTTTTGGAAGTCCTCCATGCCGAAACCCAGGCTCCTATGGGCCCGAAAATCACCCTCGCCATCGGCCTGCCTAAGCACAAGATTTTAGGTGAAATCCTCCGCCACGCCACTGAATTAGGCCTAAACACGCTCATCCCTTTAGCCACCGAGCACAGCGAAGTCCACCCCCATGCCGAACGCCTCGAGCACCAGCATGAACGCCTCGAACACATTGCCATCGAAGCCTGTAAGCAATCCGGCAACCCCTTTTTGCCAAAAATCCTAAACCCCTGCAGCCTCGATGCCTTTCTCGTTTCCACCGCCCACAATCCCTCCCTCAAGCTCTATGCCAGCCTAGGCCCAGAAGCCACCCCGAACACCCCCAAGGGCCCCGAGCTCCTCTGGCTCATCGGGCCCGAAGGCGGATTTTCCACCACCGAAGACCTGCGCATCCGCCAAGCCGGCTTCACCCCTGTACGTCTGGCCCCCTACGTTCTGCGCGTCGAAACAGCAGCCCTGTGCGCCGTGTGTAGAGGGAAGGGCTAGGGGGCGCTTGCGCCCCCTAGGACCCACTACCGATAGCGATTTATTAAAATGCTAGCGCATTTTAGATAAATCGCTATCGGGGAGGGGGTCCTAAGGTCAACGATATATTATAATATTTTTTTGATTTTATGATAAATTTTAGGAATTTTGAGGGCAATTTTCATGAAAAAGCCCTGCTCCCTACGCCAAGGCTTCGGAGAGCCAAGGGGTTTTAGTGAGCAGGGCTTTAAGCGTGAAGTATTCTCAATAGATCTTTTTAATTTTTAAGCGCGTAAGGGCGAAACTCGAAATGATTTATGGGCTTTATGCTTTTAGTGTTTTTATTGAATTTTATTAAGTATCAAGTCGAGAATCGCCCTTACGGAGGCTCTAAGGTTTTATTTAGTCTAACCTGTCTTTGTGTAAAGACAGGGGGGTCAGGACGCCCGAGAACACGTATTCACTATCTGAGTTCTCGGGCTAGATTCGCTTCTTAAGCCGATGAGAAAGGGTTGTAGTGAGGGCCACGGTACAGAATCCAGGTATTATTTCGAGTAAAAG
>JANYDI010000073.1 GCA_025363695.1 Opitutia bacterium | reverse complement strand
GGGGCACATTGGGGGTTGATGCTGCGGAATGGAAGTGACTCACGCACTGTAGTGCGCTACGCACTTCCCTTCCTTGCCTGAACCCCCAATGCACCCCTCAAACCGGCTCGAAGCAGTTCGATAAATACTCCCGGATCGCTTCGCGATCTGCGCGCGCCTTAGTATCCACCTTCCAGGTAGGCAATTTTACTAAAATGCTTTGCATTTTATAAAATTGCCTACCTGTAGGGGATCCTAAGGCGCGCGCGCCCGCGAGTGCCCCTTAGCCCCTCAAACCTTATTACAAGCGCCGCTCAAAGGTCCCATCAAGGCGCTTAAAGAGGGCGCGTTTGATTTCTAGAAGCATGAGGTGGGCGGAGACGGTCGCCGCTGGAAGGCACAGCGATTGGCTCAGGGCGTCGGCGCAATAGGGTTCACCGGGTTCCATAGCCAGCAAAATATGCCGGGCTTCCTGGGGGAGCGCTTGCAGGTCCAGAGCCGGGATGAGCGGGAGTTGCTGCGGGCCAGCAGTCGTGCTGCGGCCCCAGCCTAGGTCTTCAAGGATGTCCGCAGCCTGCGTAATGAGCGTAGCGCCTTCGCGGATAAGCAGGTGGCAGCCGCTGCTTGAGGGCTGGTCTACGCGGCCAGGTAGGGCATAAACCGGGCGGCCTTGATCGGCTGCAAAACGCGCTGTGATCATGCTGCCGCCATGCAGGTCGCTTTCAATCACCACAACGCCCCGGCTCAGACCCGAGATGAGGCGATTGCGCCGAGGAAAGGTCTGCTTGTCGGCCCGGCGTCCTGGAGGGAATTCCGACAGTAAAAGCCCTGATTGCAAAATGCGCGCATACAGCTCTTTATGCTCGGGCGGATAGAGAACATCCAGTCCGCAACCCAACACCGCTGCTGTGGCGCCTCCGGCCTCCAAAGCCCCTTGATGCGCAGCCCCATCAATCCCCAGCGCCAGGCCGCTGACAATGCAACAGCCCGCCTTGGCCAATTCAAAGGCGATTTGCTGCGCCATTTTCCGGCCATACACCGTCGAGTTTCGGCTCCCAACAATCGCCACACAAGGACGATTCAAATGCTCCCAGGCGCCAGCCGCGTACAGACCTATCGGCGTGTCGCTCAGCTGCCTAAGCGCATGCGGGAACGCAGCCTCTTGCTGATAAACAAAGCGGCTTTCCATCGGCTGAGCCGGCGGCACCCAAGAGCGCCCCAAAAGCTCCTGAAACGCCGTAAAGGCCGTTTCCCCAAGCCCCGCAACCCCCTCCCAAAGCGCCTTAGGGGCCGCCGGAAGTATATGCAAGCTCCCATCGCAGGCCTCCAGGAGCTTCTTGAAGCGCATAGGCCCCAGCTGCGGCAGGTGTAGCAGGCGCTCAGCAAGGGCGCTGTCTGTGGCTAAGTCTTTGAGCATGATAAGCGTGAAGTGGTTAAAGGCCAAGGGGCGCTTGCGCCCCTTGGATCCCCTATCGGTAGCGATTTATTAAAATACTGCGTATTTTAGATAAATCGCTACCGGATTAGGAGATACAAGGCACCCTCCGGATCCCTTCGGGATCGAATATTTATTGTTTAATTGGATGTCCTTTGTATACCTTTAGGAAGGCGATTTGTTTTATGCATTTGCATAAAATAAATCGCCTTCCTAGGGGGATCATAAGGGGCGCGAGCGCCCCTTAGACCCATACACGGTCTCGCCCTCGCTCCTTGCGATCACCACGGCGCCGACGGTGTCACTGAACACATTGACGGTGGTGCGGCACATATCGAGGATGCGGTCAACGACCAGGACGATGCCCATGTACTCCAGGGGCAAGCCCAGGGAGCTCAGGATGACGGCGATGGCGACAAAACTGCCGGAGGGGATGCCGGCCACGCCTAAGGAGGTGAGGGCAGCCATGATGACAACGGTAAATTGCTTAACAAAGGTCATACAGAAGGAAGGGTCAACGACGGCATAGAGTTGGGCGATAAAAATCACGACCATGCACTCGTAAAGGGCGCTGCCATTCATATTCATGGTGATGCCCATGGGGAGCGTGAAGCTGGCTACGCGATTGGAGACGCCGGCATTTTTTTCCACACAGTCCATCATGATCGGGAGCGTAGCGATGGAGGAAGAGGTCGAAAAGGCCGTGAGCAAGGCGGGCATCATGGCCCGGAAGTGCTCTAGCGGGTTCACCTTTGCAAAAAAGTATAGGAAGGCTGGCAAGACGGCAAAGAGGTGGATGCTCAGGGCTAGGACGGTGCAGCCCAGAAATCTGGCGGCTGGAACCATGAGCTCCAGCCCCGTGCCTATGATTTTTGGGGTAACCAGCGCAAAGGCACCCAGGGGGGCAAATAGGACTATCATATCGGCAATCATCATGATAGTGCGCAGGAAGCTTTGCCATAAATCGGCTTGAACGCCTTGATAGCGCTTAGGCAGTTGCGATGCAAAAAAGCCAAAGAGCAAAGAAAAGCAAATAACGCCCAGGATTTGTCCGTTGTCTGCGGCCGCTGAAAAAACATTCCTAGGGACCATTTGGACAAAAATGTCCATGAGGCTTATTTTGGAGTTTTGGGCGATACTGGCCACAGCAGCAGCGTTATCTGCAGACATGCGGATCATGCGCTGCGCCAGTTCAGGGTTGACCTGGCCCGGACGCAGCAGGTTCGCAACCCCCAGGCCTACCAGTACGGCAATGAGCGTGGAGCTAATGTAGTAGGCCAGTGACTTGAGCCCCATGCGCCCAAAGTGAGCATGTGAGCCCATGCTGGTCATAGAACAAATAATCGAAGACACAATAATTGGCACGACAATCATGTTGAGGGCGTTCAAAAAGAGCTTCCCGAAAAAATCACAGACAAGGATGCAGCTGTGCGCCAGGTCGGAATCTTGGGTTTCCGTAACGATAAACAGCAAGCTGAGCGCTACGCTGAGGCTCAGCGATATCAGAATTTGCCAATGCAGGGGCGTTTTAAAAAACGTGAATTTTTTCATTATGAGAGGATTATCTTTTTAGGAGAAGAGAGCCATGTCAATCCAATAGCGAAATAAGGGGAAGGGCCAAGGGGCACGAGTGCCCCTTAGGATCCCCTTTCCGATAGCGATTTATTAAAATACTACGTATTTTAAGTAAATCGCTATCGGGGAAGGATATACTAGGTTCTGTGAAGGAAATTTTTTTAAAATAGAGCTCTTGCATAACCCTAGGGCGTGTGATCGATTAAATTTAAAACCTGTTTTAAGGAATCTGTTAGGGTTGATAAATTCTATTAATTTAACCAATAATCAAAATCACACTTTGGGAGGCCTGAAAGGCCGGCAGATCATAGCCCAGGGCGTAAGCCCTGGGTTCGACATGAAAAAAAACCGGAGCCCTGTAAGGGCGGCACTCAGAACGTGAATACGAGTGTCGCCCCTGTAGGGCTCAAAAAAATTTCACCCGTAAACCCAGGGCTTACGCCCTGGGC
>JANYDI010000028.1 GCA_025363695.1 Opitutia bacterium | reverse complement strand
AACTGGGATTTGTCCCTGTCCCCATAATTATACCAAAAAAATATCGATTGTCAAGGAGTTTTTTAAAAAAAATTAAATTTTTTTCAAAAAAAGTTTAGGGCGTAAATGAGAGGTTGGGGCTGATAGAGTGCCTAAGTTGTTGATTAAAAACACACTTAAGGAGGCCTGAAGGGCCGGCAGATACGTAGCCCAGGGCGTGAGCCCTGGGTTTACGGTAAAAAAAGATTTTGAGCCCTACAGGGGCGACACTCCTATTTTCTGGAATTTTCTAGTGTGCCGCCCTTACAGGGCTCTGGTCTGTTTTCCATGCCTAACCCAGGGCTTACGCCCTGGGCTACGTATCTGCCGGCCCTTCAGGCCTCCTTAAGTGTGGCTTGATTAATTGTTAAATTTATGGGGTTTATCAATAACAATCCACAAAATGAGAGCCCTGTAGGGGCGAATGATGAATAGCCCAGGGCGACTCTTGGGTCGCCCTGGGTTCTGGTAGGTAGAGATTTAGAGCCCTACAGGGGCGATTCTCAAAGCCCATATATAGCGTATATTTTAAAAGATTTATTGCAATAGTTTATTAATTTTTAGATAAATTTGATACATTTTAATGAATCACCCCTGTAGGGCTCTGGTTTGTTTTTTACCCGTAAACCCAGGGCGACCCAAGAGTCGCCCTGGGCTATCCATCATTCGCCCCTTCAGGGCTCTCATTTTGTGGTTTGTTTTTATATAAAAAATACAATACGACCATTTTGATGTGATTTTTCAAGGCAAAATTTTGTGGGCTTATATTGATAAATCACACCAACCCTAACGAATCCATTAAAACACGCCCTAAAAATGCCTAAAAAGTGTGGCTTCGATCGCGAAGCGATCCGGAGGGTGCCTTGTATAGCCTATCCCGATAGCGATTTTGTCAAAATACGTAGTATTTTGCAAAATCGCTATCGGAAAGGGGATCCAAGGGGAGCTTGCTCCCCTTGGCCTTTTACTTCCCTTCCCTTTCCTTTCCCTTTCCCTTGGCCCTTCACTTAAACCTTGCTCTTTTTAAAAAATTTACACATAACTTGGAGATGCTGATGGAGAGTATTACTGTGGGGTTTTTGGGGTATCTTTTGGGGTCGCTTCCCTGGGCTGTTGTGGTGGCGAGGCACTACGGGGTGGACATCCTGAGCCAGGGCAGCGGGAACCCTGGAGCCACGAATGTACGGCGGATTTTGGGAAAAGGGCCTGGGCGCCTGGTGTTTTTTTTGGATGCGCTGAAAGGGTTTTTGGCGACCAGCTGGCCTGCTTGGGTTTTTGGCGGGGAGGCGGGGATATTGCCCGTTTTGGGCCTCATGGCGGTGCTTTTGGGCACCAGCTATTCGTGTTTTTTGCGCTTTAAAGGCGGCAAAGGGATGGCTGCAGCTATTGGAGGGCTCTGCGGGCTGATGCCCAGTGTTTTAGCGCTTGGATTGGGGGTTTGGTTGGGGGTTTTTGGGCTGTTTCGCTACGTATCGCTGGCGTCTATGGCGATGAGCGCGAGTTTACCTTTTTGGGCCTGGCTGCTCAAGAAGCCAAAATTGGATGTCCTCACGGCCTTGACGATAGCTGTTTGGGTGATTTGGCGCCATCGAGCCAATATAAAACGCTTGGCCCAGGGCGTGGAGCATCGTTTCACAAAGTCGCCTTAGATTTTAGAACCTGTTCTAAAGATTTTGCTTGAATTTTTCTAAAAAATATAAATGATGGGTACTTCTTCGCGTTTGTGCGCCCCTAGCTCAATTGGATAGAGCACCTGACTACGGATCAGGAGGTTATAGGTTCGACCCCTATGGGGCGTGCCACGTGTCTAAAGTTTTTTTTATGTCTGTCGAAGTCAAAATACGTAAAGGTGAATCAGTAGAAAAAGGCCTGCGCCGTCTCAAGCGCAAGTTACTTGCCGAGGATATTATCAATCAGGTCCGTGAGCGTCGCTATTTTACAAAGCCAGCCCAAGTGCGCCGGCGTAAAAAGCAAGTCGCTGACTTTAATAACATGCTGCGTGAACGTTATCGCAACATGTAATATTACTTGCTGTGCCCATCAGTTTTGCTGAGTTTACCCGTGAGGCCCTCTATGGCCCCAATGGCTATTATCGGCAAGACAAAAAGCGCGTAGGCAAAGCCCCTGGAACAGACTTTTATACCGCCTACAGCCTCGGGCCTTTGTTTGGAGCGCTCGTTGCTGCGAGCCTTGAAAGCTTACTAGGGCCGAGGTGCTTTGCTGATTACGTCTTTGTCGAGATTGGAGCCGAACCCGGTCAAGGCCTTTTTGCAAAATCTTCGCCTTTTGACCAGAGCCTAACGCTCAAGCTTGGCCAGCCGCTCATTATTCCGCCCAAGGCCATCGTTTTTTCTAACGAACTTCTCGATGCTCAGCCTTTTCACCGCTTTCGCTACACCAACGGCCAATGGCGTGAACTCGGCGTACACGACAACCAAGAAGTCCTACTAGAACACATTTCCAGCCCTGCGCAAGCCTTTGTACAAAAACTCCCTTCCCGCCACATAGAGGGCTATTGCCTCGATATATCTCTTGAAGCCGAACAGCTCCTCGAAGGCCTTTTAGCCCAACCCTGGCAAGGTTTTTTCCTAACCTTCGACTACGGAAAAACCTGGGAAAGCCTTCTGTACGACACCCCGCAAGGCAGCGCCCGAGCCTATCACGGCCACAAGCAGCAAGCAAACCTGCTCGAGAATCCTGGCAGCTGCGACCTCACCTGCCACGTCTGCTGGGATCGCCTCGAAGCCCTCATGCACCACCCTACCCGCCAACGCCAAGAAAGCTTCTTCATGCACCACGCCAACCAAAAAATCCAAAATCTCATTACAAAAGCCCCTCCCTTCGACCCCACCCTCCAGGCCCTCAAGGGCCTCCTGTTGCAGATGGGCAGCGCCTTCGAAGCACTGTGGGCGTGGAAGGAGTAGAGGAAGGAAGGAAGGAAGGGCTAAGGGGCGCTTGCGCCCCTTAGGATCCCCTACAGGTAGGCAATTTTATAAAATGCTAGCGCATTTTAGTAAAATTGCCTACCTGGTAGAGCATACTAAGGCCTCCCGGATCGCTTCGCAATCGGGGAATGCTAGGGCGTGTGATCAATTAAAATCTGTTTTTATAGATCCGTTAGAGTTGATAAACAATTATTTAAAATCAAACCACAAAATGAGAGCCCTGAAGGGGCGGCATATCGTAGCCCAGGGCGTAAGCCCTGGGTTTGGTATGGAAAACAGATTTAGAGCCCTACAGGGGCGATTCATTAAACCTGATATATTGCCCATAGTTAATTTTTAGATAAATTTGATACATTTTAATGAATCGCCCCTGTAGGGCTCTGGTTTGTTTTTTCCCGTAAACCCAGGGCTTACGCCCTGGGCTGACAAGCATTCGCCCCTTCAGGGCTCTCATTTTGTGGTTTTAAGCTTAGTTAATTGTTCACACGCCCTAGGGTTATCAGGCTCAAGGTCACTTTCACCTGGTATAGGTTTTGCTTACTAAAAAGAGAGGAGGCCCATGTATAGAGGATTAAAAGAAAAATTTAACAGTTGGGCGCAGGCGCTTAGGGAAAATTCGGCTCCTGTGGTATGGATCCCCAGTAGTTGCTTTTATGCCGAGCGTATCGATTTGCCTGAAGGCATCCAGGTGCCCGATGTGGAGTCGTTTTTACTTTTGGAGCTGGAGCAAGTGGCGCCCTTTCCTGTCGAGAGCCTCTACTACGGATACATCCTGGATCACCCGCAAGTGCCCACGCAGGCCCTCCTTTATGCTACCTATGTGGAGCGTGTCCGAGCGCTGATGGGACAGGATTTGTCTTTAGCTTTTTACGCCTTACCGGACTTTTTTGCTTTTCTACCCTGGCTGCATACGCAGAACATGGGGCGTTATATCTTTAATGGCCACAGCCTTGCCTTGCTGGTCTTTGAAAAAGGCAGCGCCTTACCTTCTAAGGTGTACAGCACTTTTTTTAAGGATGCCCCCACGCAGGGTGAGCTGATGGCGGCGCAGCAGTCCTTAAAACAGCGCTATGGGGGCGCTTGCGCACAGCAGGTACACACGGTGGCACACTTTGAACTCCTCAAGGACGATACTCTAGCCTGTTTTTTTACGGATGACATAGGTGTGCCATCCGTAAGGAAGACTCTGGCACAGTTGTGGCAAGCCGATGCCCGGGATGCCCTCTTTAGGGAGGCAGAAATCAGAAAACGCAGCCTGGACCACAAGCTTTGGCATGGCCTAACGGCGGGCGCCGTGAGCGTTGCTTGTTTGTTGGGCTTGACATTCATGGGCAGCTTAGGGCAACTTTATTTAAAAAATAGGGAGATTTTCCTCAAAAAAGAAACAGAGCGCGTGGAGCGCATTGAGGAGAACAGCAACCTGCTCAAACGCTTAGATCAGTTTGCAGCCCAAGAACTTAGGCCGTTTAAGATGCTCGAAGTTTTGAACAAAGATCGGCCCAATACGCTGTATTTTGTCTCAGCTAAGGCTGAAGATTTGGTAGAAATGCTCGTGGATGGCATTGCCCGAAGCGTGGACGAGGTCAATACTTATAAAGAAAATTTAGAACGTCACGAAGACTTGGCCAGCGTTATGCTAGATAACGTAAGCTCCAGCGGTGGAACGGTTCGCTTTAGTATGAAGACGCGCTTTAAGGAAGGGTTTGAACGCACATAAGCATGTTAGCTTCTTTTAGACAGTGGTTTAGGAGTCTTTCGATTCGCGAAAAAACCTTGATACTCGCCTTGCTCTGGGCGGGCTTGCTTTTTTGGGGCTTGACGGGCTTGTCGCGCTTCAAGCTGGCCCTTCAACGCCATACGCGGATGCGTGCGCTAGCCCGTGAGCATCGTGTATGGCTGGAAGACGAGCCGAAGGTGAATAAAGACTTGGTCGTGGCCCTAGAGCGCATGGATGCCAGCAAAACCTTTAGGCGGGATCGTTTAGTGGGCAAGGTGGACTCCTTGGCCCGTGAAAGTTCTATGACTTTTGAGCTCAGCGCCCCCAAGACGGAAAACAATGGCATTTTTGTCATCCATTCCGTACGCATCAACTTTAAAGATGCGCGGCTGGAAGACCTGATTGAATTTTACGAAAAAGTCCGAAAAGAAGCCCCTTATATCGGCTTTGAAACCGTGAATTTTATGCCCGAGCGTATGGATCCGGCGCATATTCGCGCTCAGTATGTTATTTCCTCCTTTGAGCTGGTGCAGAAGGGCACAGCACCCTGAAAGCCTTGTTTTAAAAAAATACTCATCCTATGAAGCTTAAACGTCTTTTTTCTTACTTGTTTCTTTGTTCCTCCCTGGTAGCCGATGCGACCACGGAGCCTGTCGCGCTTGAGCCTCTGGCGGTGGATACGATTTACTCAAAGGCCATCCAGCAAGAGGATGAGCTCCAAGACCAGCTTACGCAGGACGAGGCCGAAGCTCAGGCGGAGGTCGAGGATATTCCCTTGCCAGGCAGTATTCCAAATATGACTCCAGAGCCTGAGGCCCTCCCGGCTCTGCCGGCTCAAGAGGCTCAGGCAGCGGTAGATGCCATCATTGAAGCGGCTCAACAGATCAAAAAGACAACCGAGCAGTCCCTCACCAAGCTTGAAGAACCGGAGGTTCCTAAAAAAGAGGAAATCATTCAGAGTCTTGTTTTGGTGGATGAATCCGCAAAGCAAGTGCTGACCTTGCTGGCTCAGTTTTTAGATAAATCTGTGCTTCAGGGCCAAAATTTACCCAATGTAAAGATAAACTTCGATAGCCAAGGCCCCATCAGCAAAGGCAAGGCCATACGCGCACTGGAAAGCCTTTTGGTGCTCAACGGGATTTCGGTGGTTGATTTAGGCAATGATTTCATTAAGGCGGTTTCCAATATGGGCATCAACACGCAGTCGCCCCTGTTGCTCGAAACCAATCCGCTGGACCTGCCTCCCAGCCAACGCATTTATAGCCGCTTGTTTGAGCTGGACTACCTGACAACCAAGCAGTTGCAGGAAAACCGCATTATGGACTTTTTTGCTCCTGGAGGCGCAGGCGGCATGGGAACGTCCTCGTACACGCTGTTTGATAAAAGCGGCGCCATCTTCATGACGGATACCCTGGCGAACTTGCAACGCTTCCAGCGCTTGCTCAACAAAGTCGACCGCATGCCCAGTTTTACGGAACAAATACGCATGTACCAATTACGAAACATCCGAGCCAAGGATGCGGAAACCTTCCTCAATAGTATGCAGCAAAAGGGGCTGAAAAAGTACCTAGACGGCAATGCTACCTTTGAAGCCGAGGAACGCACCAACCAACTCCTCGTCGTGGCGCACCCGGACCACTTTGACCTCATTGAAGAGCTCATTGAACGCTTTGATGTCGATATTCCGCCCTTTACCCGCAGCAATGTGCTCATGATCAAGCATGCCGAGGCTACGAAGCTGGCTACGGTGATAGAGAATATCATCTCTGGGCAGCAAAAATCACGCAAAAAAGACAAGGAAGATGTTCCCCATCGTGCTGAAGATGGCGCTAAGGCCCCCAGCGGCAATGCTGCTGCTACCGGCGAGGGGGGCGTCATGCAGCTGAGCGACTTTGCGGGCGTTGTGGCGGATGAACGCAGCAATGCCATCATTAGCTACGGTAACAAGAACGACTTGGCCTACTTTAAGGAACTCATCGACCAGCTAGACGTCGTCCTGCCGCAGGTACGCATCGATGTGATTATTGCTGAAATCACCCTCAATGACACCAAGCCCAGGGGCATCGATGTGCTGGGGCTTAAGAACTTGAATCTCTTTTTCCCCGAGTTTAAGGGAACGCCCTTTGGGATTAAGACCGTAGGAAAGATAGGAGATACAGACAATGCCATGATTTTAAGCACTCAAAAGGACCTAACAGGTGGCCCTACTACGGCGAACGGGGTGAAGTTTAGTGATTTTAACGAAGGGACCACAAAACTCGACCTGGTGCTCAATGCCATTACGGACCATACGGATGCAAAGGTGCTGGCTGCCCCCACGCTATGCGTCATGCACAACCAAGAGGGAAATTTCTTCTCGGGCCAAAAGTATCCTGTTGTCACAGGTACTGCCAGGGGCAAGGGGGATCCTACGACTCAGACCAGCTCGGTGCGTCAAGAATCTATCGGTTTAAATCTTAAAGTAAAACCACGTATCGGCAATGATGGCGTGATTGAAATGAGTATTACCCAAAAGGTTGAGGACATACAGAAGTCTTTGGTGAAGGTGGGCGGAGATGATCAGCCTGTTACCAATTCACGGCAGGTGGATACCTTTGTTTCTGTGCGTTCTGGAGATATCATTATTGTGGGCGGCCTTCAAAGGCGTACGGTTAACGTAACCAAAACAAAGTTACCGATTTTGGGCTACCTACCTATGGTCGGAGCTGCTTTTTCAGGACGTACGGACACAGAAACCGTTTCAGAGCTCATGGTCTTCCTGCAGCCTAAAATCCTCATCAATCCACAGGCGGCCAAGGAAGATGCTCAGCAAGCCCTCAAAGGCCATAGCCTTGAAGAAGACCTCAAGTTTTATAACGAAAACCGTCGCTTCCAGCCCAAGTTACAGGGGGATATCGATGCCATCATCAAACAAGGCAATCGTAGCCGGCGCTGGCAACGCGTGGATGCCAAACGTAAGGCAGCGGCTCAAAAGGCTCCTGCAGCGGCTGCCTAAGGAAGGCTTTTTATGCGATATTTAACGTTCATAGTCCTCTTTGCCTGCCTGCTGCATGCGGATGCGCCCAGCGAGGAAATCACCTTCACCGACAATGAAGGCGAGAACCCTGCGCAAGAGGCCGTGGAGGCCCCTAAAGAGCCAGAGCTCCCGGAATCCGTCAAGGAGTACGCCGAATTGATCAAGCGCTCGCCCTTTTTGCCTTCGGATTATATCGTCCTTGAGCCCGATTTAGCCGCTGAAGAAGAAGCTCCGCCCGAAGCCCAAGACCTCGAGCTGCGTGGCCTGCTGCGTATGGGCGATACCTTCAAAGCCAGTTTGTATAATAAAACCTCTACCGATAGCTTTTGGATCACCATGGGGGATCCCCAGGCCTCCTACAAAATTCGTGAATTTGATCTGGAAAAACGCTCCATTATCCTCGATGATGGGTTTTCCAAAAAAACCCTCACCCTCATCGATCCGCAACCCCCAGCGCCCACCTCCAATGTCACTTGGCCCGAAACCAGCATGCCTCAAAAACCACGCCAACGCCGCCCTCCCTCACCCGAAGAAATTGAAGAAGAACGCCAAACGGCGGAGTTGTTGCGGAGGTTACTCTCGGAGTAAGTTAAAGGGCCAAGGGGAGCTCGCTCCCCTTGGATCCCCTAACTGGTAGCGATTTTTAAAAATGCAGAGCATTTTATAAAAATCGCTACCAGGCAGGCTATACAAGGCGCCCCACAGATCGCTTTGCGATCAATTGTTATAATCAAAACCACACATAAGGAGGCCTGAAAGGCCGGCAGATGGATAGCCCAGGGCGTAAGCCCTGGGTTTCCTGTAAAAAACAAACCGGAGCCCTGTAAGGGCGGCACTGAAAATGTGAATAGGAGTGTCGCCCCTGTAGGGCTCAAAAAATTTTTCACTTGTAAACCCAGGGCTTACGCCCTGGGCTACGTATCTGACGGCCCTTCAGGCCTCCCGTAGTGTGGTTTGACTAAAATAACTTAGATTAGGACGTACAATCAATTAAGCCAAGCAACAGAAGAAGCCAGACAAATACACCCGGATCGCTTCGCGATCTGTGGGGTGCCTTGTATCACCCTTTTTCGGTAGCGATTTTCTAAAATGCGCAGCATTTTAAAAATCGCTACCGATAGGGGATCCAAGGGGCGCAAGCGCCCCTTGGCCCTTTACCTTTCCTTACCTTCCTTACCTTTACTACCTTCTTCCTTTCTACCATGAAAACTATCAATGATTTTTTATCAGAGCACATGGACGCTTCCTTGTTGCGGGCGCTGGAGCAGCTGCCGCCCTTGGAGCGGCAAAAGCAGCTGGCGCAGCACAGAGGGGTGCCGGTGGCGCAGGCGATGGAGGCCCTGGCGGAGGCGGTGGGGATTCCGTTCTTGGAGACTTTGCAGATCCATGAGACGCCGGTTAAGTTTTTGCCGATTCGCCTGATGCATGAATATCAGTGTTTTGCCTTATCTCAGAGCGATGAGCATACCCTACACGTGGCGATTGCGTGGCCCCCGAGTCCGCGTATGGAGACGTGGTTGTATTCCGTGACAGATAAAAAAATCGTATTTTATCTAGGGCTTTCGGAAGTCATTACGGGCATCCTTACGGAGAGTTTTGGGGTCGGCGCTGAAAGCTTTGAGGAAAGCGACTTAGAGGGCCTGGATGACCAAAAAGAAGAAGAAGAGGCGGAAGACGAAAACGCTGCGGTGATACGCTTTGTTAATGAGGTGGTACAACGGGCTATTTTGGACCGTGCAACGGATATTCATTTTGAGCCGCGTAAGGAAGATTTACAAATCCGTTATCGCATCGATGGCAATTTGGTGCCGATAAAACTCCCAGAAAACTTGGTGCGCTTTAAGGATGCGATTATTTCGCGTATTAAAATTATGGCCAAGCTGAATATTTCCGAACGCCGGCGCCCTCAGGATGGCCGTATCAACTATACCCTCAAGGGCAATGCGGTAGATATCCGGATGTCGACCTTCCCGATGCTTTATGGAGAAAGTATTAGCTTGCGTCTGTTAGGGGATAAGAATTTGCCTAGTACGATGGACGAGCTGGGGTTTTTACCGGATGACCAGGAGAAGGTCGCCCGAGCTTTGGAGCGTCCACATGGCATGGTCTTGGTTACGGGGCCCACGGGCTCCGGGAAGTCGACTTCTTTGAGTGCTTTTTTGCGCACGATTAATACACCCGAGCGCCGTATTATCACGGTTGAGGACCCCATCGAGTACGAAGTTGCAGGGGTCAACCAAACCCAGATTCATCATGAAATTGGGCTCAATTTTGCCAGTGCGCTGAGGCACATTTTGCGCCAAGACCCGGACGTCATTATGGTCGGGGAAATCCGAGACCGTGAAACTGCCGAAATCGGCATCCGTGCCTCCCAAACCGGACACTTGGTGCTCAGTACGCTGCACACCAATGATGCTCCTGGAGCCATGACGCGGCTGATTGATATGGAAATCGAGCCTTTTCTGATAGCATCATCCGTAGAACTCGTGATCGCTCAACGCCTTGTGCGGCGCTTGTGCCCGCATTGCGCCCAGCCAGCTCATTACAAGGAATCCTTCCTACGTAGTTGTCTGGATGCCCTCCATATCAACCCGGAAGAAATGAAGCATGCTGCCTTGGCCAAGAGCCCGCAAGGCTGCAAGGCTTGCAATAATCTGGGCTTCCGCGGCCGCGTCGCCATCAACGAAGTCCTTGTCAACAACGATAGCATCCATGAACTGGTCATCAAAAAAGCCTCCGCCCGCACGATTCGCGAACAAGCCATCCTCAACGGCATGCGCCCCCTGCAGGCTTGCGGCTGGGAACAAGTCAAGCGCGGCCTCACCGCTCTAGAAGAAATTATGCGCTTCGCCGAAATCGGTGAAGAAATATAGGGAAGGAGTAGTAGTAGAATCAAAGGGGGACAAGTCCCCCTTTGGATCCCCTTCCGATGGGCAATTTTTAAAATACTACGTATTTATAAAAATTGCCCATCGGGGAGGGTGATACTAAGCCGTCTTCGGATCGCGAAGGGATCAAATTTAGACAATACAACTGTTCATTTAAAACCACACTTAAGGAGGCCCGAAGGGCCGGCAGATGGATGGCCCAGGGCGTAAGCCCTGGGTTTACGGGTAAAAAAAGATTTTGAGCCCTACAGGGGCGACACTCACACTTTCTGAAATTTTCTTGAGTGTCGCCCTTACAGGGCTCTAGTTTGTTTTCTATGCAAACCCAGGGCTTACGCCCTGGGCTACGTATCTGCCGGCCCTTCAGGCCTCCTTAAGTGCGGTTTTAATAAATAGTCAAATTAGGGCGTGTGAACAATTAAATTTAAAACCTGCTTTAATGGATCCGTTAGGGTTGATAAATAATTGTTCACACGTCCTAGATTCGATCCCGAAGGGATCTGTGGGGTGCCTTGTATCACCCTTCCCGGTAGCGATTTACTTAAAATGCGTTAGCATTTTAATAAATCGCTATCGGGAAGGGGATCCTAAGGGGCGCAAGCGCTCTAGCGTTGAAAGTGACTTAAGTTGTTGAT
>JANYDI010000024.1 GCA_025363695.1 Opitutia bacterium | reverse complement strand
AGTTGCACTGGTTGCCGTTATGCGCAAAATGGTAGTGTGCTTAAATTCCATGATAAAAAACAACAAACTTTACCAAGAAAATTATGAATTTTAGACTTTTACTCTTGACTATCTAGACGGTAGATCGCTTCGCGATCGGTTAGGTAATTTTATCCATCATCAAACCACACTTAAGGAGGCCTGAAAGGCCGGCATATACGTAGCCCAGGGCGTAAGCCCTGGGTTAGGGTTAAAAAAGATGTTGAGCCCTACAGGGGCGACACTCGTATTCACGTTTTAGTGCCGCCCTTACAGGGCTCCAGTTTGTTTTCCATGCCAAACCCAGGGCTTACGCCCTGGGCTACGTATATGCCGGCCCTTCAGGCCTCCTTAAATGTGGTTTGTTATTAATCAAGTAGTTAAGTCACTTCACCCCGATCGCGAAGCGATCTGTGGGGGGCTTAGTATAGGCTTCCCGATGGGCAATTTTTATAAATACGTAGTATTTTAAAAATTGCCCATCGGAAGGGGATCCTAAGGGGCGCAAGCGCCCCTTAGCCCTTAAAAAACATCATGAAAGAACTCATCCTACATACCCTACGCCAAATACGTTACCCTGGGTTTAGCCGAGACATCGTCGCCTTTGGGCTGATCAAGGACATCCGCGTGGAGGCGGGGCGCGTGGAGGTCGTGGTGCGTATCAGCACCAAGGACGCTGACGTCCCTAAGCAAATTGAAGCTGCTATCCAGGAACAGGTCGCACAGGTGCCGGGAGTAACCCACGTTACGGTCACGATGGAGCTCACGCCGCCACCTGCCGTCCAGGGGCCTGCGGCGCCGCAAGCGCTTCCGGGGGTTAAGCACATTGTGGCCATTGCCAGCGGCAAAGGCGGCGTGGGGAAATCCACCGTGAGCGTGCAGCTGGCCTGCGCCATCCAGCAACTTTTGGCCAAACAGGGTCTTCCGGAGGCCGTAGGCATCATGGATTGCGATATCTACGGGCCTTCGGTGCCGCTAATGATGGGAATTTCTCAGCAACCGGACATTGTCAATGACCGCCTGGTGCCCGTAAGCAACTTTGGCGTACAAATCATGTCGATGGGCCTCCTTGTGGACGAATACACCCCCGTCATTTGGCGCGGACCCATGGTCATTAAGGCCATCCAGCAGTTTGTCAGCCAAGTGGCCTGGAGCCCGCTAGAAGTCCTGATTGTGGACCTACCTCCCGGAACGGGCGATGCCCAGCTGTCCCTAGCGCAAAGCCTACCGCTCAGCGGCGTTGTCATTGTCACAACCCCACAAAAGGCCGCCGTCCAAGTAGCCTTGCGGGGAGCGGCGCTGTTTCATAAGGTCAATGTCCCGATTTTAGGCGTTGTGGAAACCATGAGCGCCATGCCGCAGCCCGATGGCTCCCTATTGGACATTTTTGGCTCTGGCGGCGGTGCCCAGGCCGCTAAAGCCCTCGAAGTCCCCCTCCTAGGCAGCATCCCCCTAGACCCTCACCTGCGCGCCGGCGGCGACCATGGCATCCCCATCGTCGTAGATCACCCAGGTTCAACGACTTCTATCGCGATTATGCGCATTGCGGAGCAGGTTTTGGGGATGTTAGAGGGCTAGGGGGCGCTTGCTCCCCTTAGGATGGCTTTAGGGGGGCATTGGGGTTTGGGACGGCGTCATGGAAGTGACTCACGCACTGTAGTGCGCTACGCACTTCCCTTCCTTGTCCGAACCCCCAATGCCTCCCCTAAAACCGGCTCGAAGCAATTCATAAAGCACACCCGGATCGCTTCGCGATCTGTGGGGTGCCTTGTATCGCCTACCCGATAGCGATTTTGCTGAAATACGCAGTATTTCACAAAATCGCTATCGGAGGGGATCCAAGGGGCGCAAGCGCCCCTTGGCCCTTTACGCTTTCTTCACTTCTTTTTAAGCTTGCCCCATCCGCCCTCGATGAGCTATACGGATAGCTTCATATGAAGCAAGTATTTTTGGACTTTGAGGAACCGTTGTACGTGCTGGAGCAGCAGCTGGAGGGCCTACGTTCTTTGATGGAGGACCCTTTGGTCGATGTGGCTCAGGAGCTTGCGGCTATTGAGGTTACGCTGGAGGCGACGCGCAGGCGTATCTTTTCAAACCTGACACCTTGGCAAAAGGTGCAGTTGGCCAGACATCCCCAAAGGCCCTATGCGGTCGATTATATCGAAAAACTTTTTGAATCCTTTGAGGAGCTGCATGGCGACCGGCAATTTAGGGATGATCCTGCGATTGTGGGGGGGATTGCGCTCTTTGAAGGCCAGCCACTGATGGTGATAGGAACGCAAAAGGGGCGTGAAACCAAGGAAAAATTTTTGCGTAACTTTGGCTGTCCTTATCCGGAAGGCTATCGTAAAGCCTTGCGCCTGATGCGTTTAGCTGAAAAATTTAACATGCCTATCTTGACGCTGATTGACACGGCTGGAGCCTTTCCGGGTATTGGGGCTGAGGAACGTCATGTGGCTGAGGCGATTGCGGTAAATATCCGTGAGATGAGCCAGTTGCGTGTCCCGATTATTGCTTGCGTTATCGGTGAGGGTGGCTCAGGCGGCGCCTTGGGGATCGGCGTGGCTGACCGCGTGTTTGTATTGAGCAACGCCTATTACTCCGTGATTTCCCCCGAAGGCTGTGCTGCTATTTTGTGGAAGGACCGCAACCATGCCCCCGATGCCGCTAAGGCACTGTGTTTGGAGCCCGAAAAACTGCTCGAGCTAGGAGTCGCCGATGCGGTCATCCAGGAGCCCTTGGGGGGCGCACACCGAGACCCCGAAACGATGGTCAAAACCCTGGCTGAAGTGCTCAAAACGACTTTTAAACAGCTCAAAGCCAAGGACTTAGAAACCTTACTTGAAGAACGTTATCAAAAATTCCGCAATATAGGCGTTTTTGCCGAAAGTGAGTAAACTTATGTGGGTTGTAGGCAAAAACTACGAAGATATCCTCTATCATAAATACGAAGGCATTGCTAAAATTACCATTAACAGGCCGCATAAGCGTAACGCTTTTACGCCCAAAACGGTAAATGAGCTGCTCAACGCCTTTGCCGATGCTCAGGAAGATCCTGCCATTGGCGTCGTTTTATTGACCGGAGCAGGGCCGCATACGGATGGGCAATACGCCTTTTGCTCGGGTGGAGACCAGTCGGTACGCGGCCCTGGCGGGTATCAAGACGAAGCGGGTGTCCCCAGGCTCAATGTCCTGGAGCTTCAGCGTCGCATCCGCAGCCTCCCTAAGGTCGTCATTGCCTTGGTCGCAGGCTTTGCGATTGGCGGCGGCCACGTGCTGCATGTTGTCTGTGATCTCACTATTGCAGCCGATAATGCCCGTTTTGGCCAAACTGGCCCCAAGGTCGGCAGTTTTGATGGCGGCCTAGGAGCCTCCTATCTGGCCCGAATTGTCGGCCAAAAAAAAGCCCGCGAAATCTGGTTTTTGTGCCGCCAATACTCTGCCCAGGAAGCCCTTGACATGGGCCTGGTCAACGCCGTTGTCCCGGTAGATCAACTCGAAGCCGAAGGTGTACGCTGGGCCAAGGAAATCCTTTCCAAAAGCCCGCTGGCCCTGCGCTGCCTGAAGTCCGCCCTCAATGCCGATTGCGATGGCCAAGTGGGCCTCCAGGAGCTCGCGGGCAATGCTACCCTGCTCTATTACCTCACCGCAGAAGGCCAAGAAGGCCATCGAGCCTTTTTGGAAAAACGGGAACCGGTGTTCCCAAGTCCCTGGTTGCCTTGAATCGGACCAAGGAGCAAGTGCCCCCTTTAAAAAATATATAAGCTTGACAACACTTCGGCCACCGACATGCTTCGATCTTTTATTATCCTATCATGCAACCGACCTATAGACCATCAAAAACTAAACGTCTACGTAAATTTGGCTTTTTGGCGCGTTCTGCTACGCGCGGAGGCAGAGCTGTCCTGGCCGCTCGTCGTCGCAAGGGGCGTGCACGCTTGTGCTGCACGGCCCAGCGTTAGGCGGGGTTATGCGCTTGTATGCTGAGCAGCGAATCCGCAAGCAAAGGGTTTTTACAGAGCTCAGGGCGCGTGGGCAACGGGTTTTTCTAAAACCTTTTATCATGCAAACGCTGGTGTTGCCGCAAAACAGGACGATGGAGCGCCCGCAATTTGGGGTCATTGCTTCTCGGCGTGTGGGCAATGCCGTCGCTCGGAATCGGGTAAAGCGCTTGATGCGTGAGCTGTTTAGGCATTACCAAAAAGCCTTTCCGGTGAAAAGCCAGACTGTCTTTGTCCTCAAACCCAAATTTGGACCCTGTACGTACCGTATGCTTGAGGAGCAGCTGCGTCTGGGGCTTAAGCGTCTGTTTTAATAGTTTTGTCATGCGATCTTTTGGCCGATTTTGTTACCTTTTGAGCCGATTTTTTCGCAGGCACCGCGGGTGCATGCGTCAAAAATCAGCTCAAAACCTACCTAAAATCAGCTCAAAACCTCACATAACCCTCCCATTAAAGCAGACGCTAAGCGTCTGTTTTAACGGCATGTTAAAGAAGGGGCTCTCTAAGCTTGGACTGGCGTTGGGGCTTTTGGCTGTGAGCGTCTACCAGGCATGCTTGCGGCCTGCGCTCTTGCTTTTCACAGGCAGCCCTCCGAGCGTGTGCCGGTTTTGGCCCTCTTGCTCGGAATACTGCAAACAGGCGCTACGGCAACATGGCCTCTTCAGGGGTGCCATGCGGTCTGTTAGGCGGCTTTTACGCTGTCACCCCTGGACAACAGGTGGACTGGATCCGCCATGATTTTTATGAAGAACAAAGATAAAATTTTAGGCTTTTTTTTTATTGCCCTAGCTATCGGCCTTTGGACCTTGGAGCTACGGCGCGCGGCGCGCAGCCAAGACGTTGAGGATCTGCAGGAGGCTAACTTGGCCTCTGAAATCGAGGAGGCTAAGCACCCGCATAAGCTCGAAGGAAAGCCAGAAACCCAAAGCACAAGCCTGCCGCTGATCAAGCAAAGCCCCGAGGGGCCCAAGGGGCCTAAGGAGCTCGCCTCGGCGGCTTCGCAAGCGGCGCCCCTGCTGGTCGTGTTGGAAAACAGCGTCCTGCGCGTCACCTTCACAAGCCAAGGCGGCGCCATTGCTTCTGTGGCCTTTAAGGATTACCCGGATACCGTCGGCTCCAAGCAGTGCTATCGCTTCCGGCATGAAGAGCAGCCCGCGCTGGGATTGGCCTTTAAAGGCAATCAGGGCCAGCTGAACTGGTACCAGGCGCCGTTTCGCCTCCTGTATCAGGATGCTGAGCACATTCAATGGGCTTATACCACACCTGAAGGCATCGAAATTGTCCGCGGCTATAGCTTGGCCAAGCAGGACGAAGCACGTGACCCCTATGTCATTTTCCATGAAACAGCCTTTAACAACCCCACGCAAGCCACGTTTTCATTGCCTGAAGTTTTTGTAGGTCTCGGCCTGGCACCTTATGAAACGGTGGACATCGCAGGCTATGGGCTTAGTCTGGGCTTCATGAGGGGTGAAAAAGCTACCTTTAAGGATCTGGGCACCTTTTTAGGCAGTAAGGGCTTTTTGGGTATGGGCGCCCGCAAACCCCTGGCCTATTTTGAGGCTAATGACCCTAGCGTCGGCTGGGCTTGCGTCAAAAACCAGTTCTTTGCCAACGTCCTCACCCCCAGCAATCCTGGGCAAAGTGTCTACGGCTGCTTGACCCATCTTTCAGACGGCGAGGAAGCCCTCAGTGGCGCCCTGGGCCTGGGGCCGCTCAGCGTCGAAGCCGGAAAACGAGAACTCCTGCAACTGCGCTATTACACAGGCCCCAAGGCCTACAGGCGCTTAGAAGGCTTGGGCAAAGGAGAGGAGCACATTATGGAGTTTGGCCCTCTGGCCTTCATCAGCAAAATCCTCCTAGCCAGCATGATCGGGATTCACGCTTTTGCCGGCAATTGGGGCCTGACCATCATTTTACTCACGTGTATCATTAAATTACTCCTGTGGCCGCTCACCGCCAAAGCCACCCAATCGGCCCGTCGCATGGCAGCCTTGCAAGCGCCCATGAAGGTTTTGAGAGAAAAACACAAGGCGAACCCCCAAAAGCTCCAACGCGAAATGGCCGAACTGTTCAAAAAACAAGGCGTTAACCCCGCCGCAGGCTGCCTGCCCCTGCTGGTCCAAATTCCCATCTTCCTAGCGCTCTTTTGGATGCTGCGTTCCGCCTCTGAACTGCGCTTTGCCTCCTTTTTATGGGTCACGGACCTATCCTCCCCAGACACCGTAGCCACCCTAGGAAGTTTCCCCATCAATATTATGCCGCTTTTCATGGGCATCAGCATGTTCTTCCAAATGCGCATGACCCCAAGCACCGGCACCGAGGATGCTCAGCAAAAAATCCTGCGCTTCCTGCCCTTCATCTTCCTGTTCGTCTGCTACAACTTCTCCTCAGGCCTTGTCCTCTACTGGACCGTCCAAAACGTGATTACGATTTTGCAACAATCCTTGTCTAAGGAGAAGAAGGAGAAAGGAAAGAAGTAAGGGCTAAGGGGCGCTTGCGCCCCTTAGGATCCCCTACAGGGTGCGATTTTTAAAAATGCTAGCGCATTTTATAAAAATCGCACCCTGGGAGGGCATACTAAGCCCCCCACAGATCGCGAAGCGATCCGGGAGTATTTATGTGTGAACAATTAAGCCAAACTAGGGCGTGTGATCAATTAAATTTAAAACCTGTTTTAATGGATCCGCTAGGGTTGATAAATAATTATTTAAAAACAAACCACAAAATGAGAGCCCTGAAGGGGCGACTTCTTGTCAGCCCAGGGCGTGAGCCCTGGGTTTGGGCATGGAAAAAAGATTTAGAGCCCTACAGGGGCGATTCATTAAATTTATCTAAAAATTATAAAATATTATAATAAATTTACTGGAAATATATACATTATATTATGTTTTAATGAATCGCCCTTACAGGGCTCTAAATCTTTTTTCACCGTAAACCCAGGGCTAAAGCCCTGGGCTGACAAGAAGTCGCCCCTACAGGGCTCTCATTTTGTGGTTTTAATAAATAATTAGGGCGTGTGATCAATTAAAAAAATTAAGTCTATCATCAAACCACACTTAAGGAGGCCTGAAAGGCCGGCATATGGACAGCCCAGGGCGTGAGCCCTGGGTCCGGCATGGGAAATAAGCCGGAGCCCTGTTAGGGCGGCACTAAAAATTTGAAT
>JANYDI010000142.1 GCA_025363695.1 Opitutia bacterium | reverse complement strand
CTCGAAGACCCTTCTACCGTTCGTACTTACACTTTGCAATGTATTGAGTGGGAGTGTACCCAGTTCGCTTCGGTCTTTTTGACCAATCAGTTAAATCGGTATCACTCCTACTCTTTCACCCTTGCCTATCTTTCAGGATTTTTCAAGATACAATCTGTGGGGGCGCCTTGTATACCCACTCCCGATGGGCGATTTTCCTAAAATGCGCTAGCATTTTAGAAAATCGCCCATCGGAAAGGGGATCCAAGGGGTGCGAGCACCCCTTGGCCTCTACTACCAAAAAAAACTTTAGGCATAGGATTGACAAGCTGGCCGTGGGCGAAGAGAATCGGACCATCCAATAAACGTGTCCCCATTTTTGCCCAAGCCTTTTCGATGGGATTCCTTCATAACGTGCTTTCAATCAACAACTTACAAAAATAGCCATGACAAAAATTGCCGATTCAACACCCACACTGTCAGAATATTTAGCTACCTATACCATCGGAGACAGGACCTTTGTCCTAGATAAACACAAGGCGGAGCAAGCCTATGCCGACAAACGTGTTATCAACGGGAAGCATACGCCCTACTTTAACATTCTACCTGTAAAATACCATTGGGCTTACGATCTTTACCGGACCATGAAAGCGAACCATTGGGAGCCCGAGGACATCCCGATGCAAAAAGACTGTGAGCAGTATCGCAGTGAGCGGATTTCGGACATCGATCGCTGGATTATAAAGATGGCGATTGGTTATTTTTCTGCCGCTGAAGGCATCGTGGGCGACAACATTTTACATGGCGTGCGGGAACTCGTTACGGCTCCGGAAATCAAACTCGTCCTGGGTCGCCATGCGCATGAGGAAAATATCCATGCCGATAGCCTCGTCTATATGATCAGCTCCCTGGGCATCAACCCTCACGAAGCTGAGGCCATGTTTGAGGATATTCCGACCATCCACGACAAAAACGTGTTTGTTGAAAAAACCCTCAGGGAATTGCGGCGGGACATCGACTTAACGCAGACGGAAAACAAACAGGCCTTGGCCCGTAATATTTTTGTCTTTGGACAATGCATGGAAGGTACGCAGTTTTACGGACTATTTGGCATGGTTTTATCCTTATACCGTCAAAATAAATTCCCAGGCATTGGGCAGATGTTCCGTTATACGCTCCGAGACGAATCCAACCACATCGAAGTTTTCCGCAACCTCCTGATGGATTTGGTTCAAGAAAATCCAGACATTTGGACCAAGGCCTTTCGCCAAGAGCTTGTAGAGCTGATGCGTGAAGCTGTCCGGCTTGAAAAGGCCTTCATTGCCGATTGCCTTCCTCTCAACAGTGTAGGCCTAAGCAAAGAGGAATTCTGCGGCTATATCGACTACATTGCCGACCGTCGCCTTGTCAGCTGCGGGCTGCCCGAAATCTGCCCAGGAGCCCCGAACCCGCTCCCCTGGCTGGCCGAAATTATGGACATCCGCAAAGAACAAAACTTTTTCGAAGGCCGCGTCACCGACTACCGCCGCGCCTCAGCATTGACGCCCTACGATGATAAGGAGCTATAGTCAAGGCCAAGGGGAGCTCGCTCCCCTTAGGATCCCCTTTCCGATGGGCAATTTTTAAAATACTACGTATTTATAAAAATTGCCCATCGGGAAGGTATACTAAGGCCTCCACAGATCCCTTCGGGATCAAAAACATTCTAAAAAACACCAGCAAATACTCCCGGATCGCTTCGCGATCTGTGGGGTGCCTTGTATATCCTGCCTGGTAGCGAATTGCTGAAAATGCTCTGCATTTTCACAATTCGCTACCAGTTAGGGGATCCAAGGGGAGCGAGCTCCCCTTGGCCCTTTAAACTTTCTCAACTTTTTCAACTTTCTCAAAACCCTTATGCGTACTCTTTTTCCTGAAGAAACAACGCCCTTATCCTCGTGGGAGAGCCTCCCGCCTGCGAGCGTGGAGCTGCCCTTGCCCTTGTTGCCCTTGGGCACAGAGCCGGTGCGGGCGGGCGTGGGGCCTGTGACGATGCGCTTGATTCGTCGTAATTTGCAGGTGGTGCCCTGGAACGAAAGCAAAATTGAGATTGCCGTACGCAAGGCTTTTTTGGGGCTTGAGATGGATTCTCAGCCCGCTGAAGGCGTGGCCAAGGCGGTTACGCAGCGGATGGAGGGGATGGGGCAGGCCTTTGTGCATATTGAGGACGTACAGGACTGTGTGCAAGAGGAGCTCATGCGCATGGGGCACTTTAAGGTGGCAGCGGCGTACATCCTGCATCGGGCTCAGCGGGCTTATACACGGCAAAACCAGGAGCTTCCGCAAGAGGCGCTGCAGCAGGACCTGATGGTGGTAGTGCGTAGGGAAAATGGCGAGAGCTTTTTTTGGGATGCCCTAGATTTACGCAAGCGCATTGAGTTTAGCTGTATTGGCCTGGACCTAGATTTATCGATGACCGAAATCGAGGCTGAGCTCCGGCGCTCTATTTATAGTGAAATCGAAGAAAAAGACCTCAAGAAAACCATTATCCTTAATGCTAAAGCGTTGATAGAGAAGGATGTCGACTTTTCAAAGTTCGCTGCCCGCATTTTGCTCAGTTACATTTATGAGGAGGTCTTGGGTTGGGACATTCGCACCCAAGATGCCCATCAGCTTAAGGCTCTGCATCAAAAAGCCCTGAAGCGCACCCTCAAGCGCGGGGTTGAGCTGAATCGCCTCGATAAATCACTCTTTGAATATGACCTCAAGGTCCTCAGCCACGCGCTGGATCCTTCAGCTGATTTGGACTTTGACTACCTGGGCATCCAAACCCTTTACGACCGTTATTTGCTCGTGGACAAAAGCGGGCCCAACCCGGTACGCCTCGAAACACCGCAGCTTTTCTGGATGCGCGTGGCCATGGGTTTGTTTATGCAAGAACCCCAAGCGCGTGAGGAACGCGTAATCCAGCTGTATAACCTGTACAAAAGCCGCCGTTTTTGTTCCTCAACGCCGACGCTTTTTAACTCCGGCACGCAGCACGCGCAGTTGTCCTCCTGTTACCTGTTTTACGTAAATGACAGCCTTGAGTCGATTATGAACCGAGGGATTGCCGAAAACGCCTTTTTGTCCAAATGGGCAGGGGGCCTAGGCGGCAGCTGGACGGCAGTACGGGGTACGGGTGGCCACATTGCGGGGACTAATGGGGCTAGCCAAGGGGTAGTGCCCTTTCTGAAGATTTATAATGATATGCTGCGTGCCGTCAACCAAGGCGGCGTTCGTGATGGCTCTGGGTGTGCGTATTTGGAGACCTGGCATAACGATCTATTGGACTTCCTGGAGCTGCGCCGCGGTACCGGGGATGAACGTCGCCGTACCCACGAGATGAACACGGCCAACTGGATCCCAGACCTGTTCATGAAGCGCATGGAAAACCGCGAAGACTGGACGCTCTTTCGCTCCAACGAAGTGCCTGATTTGCATGAGCTCTACGGCAAGGCTTTTGAGAAGCGCTACAAGCATTACGAAAAACAGGCTCAAGCGGGCAAAATTTATGGCCTGAGCATGCCAGCTATCGAAATTTGGAAAAAAATGCTCTCCATGCTGTTTGAAACCGGGCACCCCTGGATCACCTTCAAGGACCCCTGTAACATCCGCAGCCCGCAGGATCACGTGGGCGTGATTCATAGCTCCAACTTGTGCACGGAAATCACCCTCAACACCAGTGATACCGAAACAGCCGTCTGCAACCTGGGCTCCGTCGTCCTCGACAACCACCTCGATGCTGCCGGTAACCTCGACCACGACAAACTGCGTGAAACCATACGCATCGCCATCCGTGCGCTGGACAACGTCATTGATGTCAACTTCTACCCCACCGCCGCAGCCAAGCAGTCGAACCTACGGCATCGCCCCATCGGCCTAGGCGTTATGGGCTTACAAAATGCGCTGTACAAAAAACGCATTGCTTTTGGCAGCGCTGAGGCGATCGAGTTTAGTGATAGATTCCAGGAAGCCATTGCCTACTACGCCATCGAGGCCTCCTGCGACCTCGCCGCTGAACGCGGTAGCTACAGCTCCTACTGCGGCTCCAAATGGGACCGCGGCCTGCTGCCCCAAGACACCCTCAAACTCCTGGAGGAAGAACGTGAAATCCCGCTCGACGTCAACCGCGACAGCCATATGGACTGGGCTCCCTTACGCAAAAAAATCAAGGCCCATGGTATGCGCAACAGCAACACCATGGCCATTGCCCCAACAGCTACCATCTCCAATATCATGGGCACA
The DNA here is from genome assembly GCA_025363695.1 of Opitutia bacterium. Classification (GTDB taxonomy): domain Bacteria; phylum Verrucomicrobiota; class Verrucomicrobiia; order Opitutales; family JANYDI01; genus JANYDI01. Next base: position 708 of record JANYDI010000142.1, on the reverse strand, counting down.
ACGCCCTGTATTGAGCCCATGTTCAAAAACCTCTACGTCAAGAGCAACCTGAGTGGCGACTTTGTCGTCCTCAACCCCTATTTGGTCCGCGACCTCAAAGCTCAAAAGCTCTGGAACTTAGCGCTCTTAGAACAACTTAAATACTTTGATGGCGAACTGGACGACATCGAGGCCATCCCGCAAGACCTCAAGGACCTTTACCGCACGGCCTTCAATGTGGATCCTGAAGCCCTCCTCGAAGCCGCTGCTCGGCGCCAAAAATGGATAGATCAGGCCCAGTCTATTAACCTCTTCCTGGCCAAGCCCGACCTCAAGGCGCTCTCCCACATGTACCGCAGTGCCTGGCGCAAAGGCCTCAAGACGATGTACTATCTGCGCACCCTCGGGGCTTCCAATATCGAAAAAGCAACCGTCACCATCAAAAAGACCGTCCGCTCCTCCGTCATGCAAGCCGAGCAATGCCGCATAGATGGCGGTAACTCAGAAGGCTGCGAAGCGTGTCAGTAGAATAAGGCCAAGGGGCGCAAGCGCCCCTTGGATCCCCTTTCCGATAGCAATTTTGTGAAATGCTAGCGCATTTTGGTAAAATTGCCCATCGGGAATTGGGCATACAAGGCACCCCACAGATCGCTTCGCGATCGAGAGGGGCCTTAGTATTTCCTACCCAGGGTGCGATTTTATTAAAATGCATCGCATTTTATAAAATCG
>JANYDI010000146.1 GCA_025363695.1 Opitutia bacterium | reverse complement strand
CAATATTTTAATAAATCGCCATCGGAAAGGGGATCCAAGGGGAGCTAGCTCCCCTTGGCCCTTTCCTTTTCTCCTCCCTCCCTCTCTCCCTTTTTCCTTTCTTCCCTTTCCTTTCATGCTTACCATCTTTGGAGTTCTTTGGTTTTTGTTGAGTTTGCTTATTGGCAGCCTCAACGACATCCTGATGCAGACCTTGGGCGGGACGTACTCGAGCGCGCAGGTAACGTTTTTGCGTTTTTTTTGGGGGACGCTGACGCTGTTACCGTTTATGGTCTTGGAGTGGCCGCAGCGCTTTAGGACGCGGCGTATGCCCTTGCATGCCTTGCGGGCCTGCTTGTTGTTTGGAGCGATGAGCTTGTGGGCTTTTAGCCTTAATTGGGTGAGCGTGCCCACAGCGACGGTGATTACCTTTACGATCCCGTTTTTTACGCTGATATTGGCCTTCTTTTTACTCCATGAACGGGTCGACTGGCGGCGTTGGCTGGCCACGGTTTTGGGGCTGATGGGTGCGGCTATTGCGCTCAACCCATCGGGAGGCTTTCAACTTGAGGCGTCAGGATTGCTTGTGGCCACACTTTTTTTTGCGTTACTGGATATTCTTAATAAAAAATACGCCATCCAAGAGCCCATGCTCCCGATGCTTTTTTATTCGAATCTGATCGTCCTGGCGCTCAGTGCTCTGCCGGCTCTTTTTTTCTGGCAAAGCCTCACAACCAAAGATCATGCGCTGTTTTGCCTTCTGGGCTGTGGATCTAACGGTATCTTATATGCCCTCATCAAGGCCTTCCAAAAGGCTGAAATTTCCATCCTCGCCCCCTTGCGCTACCTGGAGCTCCTGTTTTCAACCGGCCTAAGCTATCTATTACTGAAGGTCCTGCCTCCGCACAGCACCTGGTACGCGGCTTTGCTCATCATCCCCAGCAGCTTCTTTGTATTGTACACGGTTGTACAGCGTAAGGCTAAGGGCTAAGGGGCACTTGTGCCCCTTAGGATCCCCTTCCGATAGCGATTTATTAAAATGCTAGCGCATTTTAAGTAAATCGCTATCGGGGAGGGTGATACTAAGCCCCCCACAGATCGCTTCGCGATCCGGGTGTATTTCATGAACTGTCTTGCAAGGGGTGTTTTAGCGGAGGAATTTTGAGCGCGGACAAGGAACCTAGCGCGACGTGTGCTATAGCACTCGAGCGCGAAGGTGACACCGTCCCCGCTCAAAATAACCCGCTAAAACACCCCTTGGCGAGGGACGCGTTTATACACCCTCTTATCGGGTGTGGAGAAGTAGAGAAACGTGCCATCGGTGCCTTCGTAGGTAATCTTGAGGGTCGGCTCGACGAGCGCTCCGGCAACGAAGGCTTTTTCGTGTACGACGATTTTGCTTTGACGCCCCTTGCCTAAGACGGCCTGGATCCCAACCGTACTTACCCAGGATTCAGCCGCTTTGGCCTGCATAAGAGCAGCGGCTTCTGGGCTTTTGGGGGTGCTGGAGAGCGCTGCAGGCGTGCCTGCTGGACTTACTGGACCTAGGGAGGGCTGCGGGGTAGGGGAAGCTAAAATCAATGCATGGACTTGGGGAAATTTATAATAGGCAAACCCAGCGAGCAGCGCTACAACAAGGAGCATCGTTATATACTTAAAGACTGGGCTAGACTGCTGCTCAGCAGGCGCAGCCTTGGGCAGTGGCGCCGGGGCTGGGTTTGGCGACGCACTTTGGAAGACGCTAGGCTTGCGTGTCGGCAAGGGTTCCGTTTCCTTACGGATTTTAAGCCCCTTATAGGCTTCCTTGGGCTCAGTGGTGAGGCTTTCCTGGCTATTTTCAAGCACACGCGCCGGAACATGAGTAAGCTGCTGGGTGTCAACCGTGAGCTTAGACTCGTCAGTGGCATCTTCTTTCGGGGTAGGATGCTTCATAATAAATTGGAGGCGCGAGTCGGAGTCGAACCGACGTATAGAAGTTTTGCAGACTCCCGCCTTACCACTTGGCTACCGCGCCGCATACCGCAGCTACCCTAGGCGCTTTATTCTGCTGATTTCAAGCTTTTTTTTCCAGAGCGCTTCATTTTTAATTTTTCTTCTGGTAAAAATGGAAGCATAAATGCCTGAACAAAATCGAAGCCCCTACGGAAATCTTCGGGACTATCCCTGTCGCTTTTGCCCAAAAGATCCTTATTTACCATATTAAAAACGATATTCCCAAAATCTTCACAGGCCTTGATGCCCCAGGCATGCAGCAACAAAAGGCTCATGGGCCCATATTGTTCCAGGGTAAACTCGCGAATGCCCTCCAGCAGCTCCTTGCAGTCTACGTGACGCTCCCTTGATGGGTTGTTGCCCAACATGAAAGTCCTCAGGCAGAGCGGATCGCCCGTTTTTTCCCGTTGCTCTAGGGTATAGTCCAGTGCCTGTTGGACAAACGCATAGGCGTCATAGGCATAACGGGGATCCTCTTTTTGGATGGCGCTGATGGTGGTTTTAAAATCCTTCATTGGGACAATATATCGTTGTCCATCCGTAGAACTTTAATATTTTATTTGGGGCTGACACCTAATAATGTTTTTTGAGAAGAGATTTTAGATCCTTGAGAAGGAGTTTTGGTGAGCCTAAATTAAAGCGCCATTCGCACTCTTTCAAGAACAAATGAAAATGAGATCGGCAAATTCCGTTGTAAGTA
>JANYDI010000180.1 GCA_025363695.1 Opitutia bacterium | reverse complement strand
CCGTAAACCCAGGGCTAAAGCCCTGGGCTGACAAGCATTCGCCCCTTCAGGGCTCTCATTTTGTGGTTTTAATAAATGCTTAGATCACTAAGTTCGATCGCTTCGCGATCGAGAGGAGGGCCTTAGTATCCGCCTACCCAGGTAGCGATTTTGCTGAAATACGCAGTATTTCACAAAATCGCTACCTGTAGGGGATCCTAAGGGGCGCAAGCGCCCCTTAGCCTTAACTTCTTAACACCCGCAGCAACCCCGTCACCCGCGTCGTGCTGTCCTGGTTTTTTACGGCGAGGGCCCAGGCGGCTGGGTCGCCGATGACGAAGACTTTTTTGCGACCTCGGGTAATGGCGGTATAGAGGAGCTTGCGTTGGAGCATAATGAAGTGCTGCTTGAGGATGGGCAGTACGACGATGGGGAATTCACTGCCCTGGCTTTTGTGGATACTGATGGCATAGGCGGGTTGGAGGTCCTGGAGTTCACTGCGGTCAAATTCCAAATACTCGTTGCAAAAGCGTATGCCTAAGGTGGCCGTTTCGGTGCAGACTTTTTCGATGTGGCCTAAGTCGCCGTTAAAAACCCCTTTATCGTAGTTATTTTTGGTCTGGATGACCTTGTCGCCCACGCAAAAACGGGTATGGCCCAAGTTAAGGCCTTCCTTTTTTGGGTTGAGCAGCTTTTGCATGTGGATGTTGAGTTGGCCGATGCCCGCTGTGCCCCGGTGCATGGGAGCCAGGATCTGAATATCCTCGGTGGGCTTTACTTGGGGTAAATTTTTAGGAATCCACTGACCAAATAGCTCCGTAAAGCATTTGAGGCAGTCTTCGGGCGTTAGGGCTTTAATAAATTGCAGATCCGAGCGTTTATCCAGCTGCTCAACGCGGTCCAGGCAAAGGGGCGTAAAGGGGATGCCTTCTAGGATTTTGTGCGCCGTGGTGACAATGAGGCTGCGCTCGTCTTGGCGGAAAATCTGATCTAGGCGTGTAACGTGAAATTTGTCGGACTCTATAAAGTCCAGCAATACTTGTCCTGGGCCTACGGAGGGCAATTGATGCACATCGCCCACAAAGACAACATGGGCTGTTGCCGGGGTAGCCCGCAACAAAGCGGCAGCCAGGCGGGTATCCAGCATGCTGGACTCATCCACAATTAAAAAATCGCACTTCAGGGGGTCACTTTCATTGAGGCCAAAACGCAGCGTTTGGCCGTCGAATTTGAGCAAGCGGTGCAGTGTTTGGGCATAATGCTGGGTGGTCTCAGCCATACGTTGAGCGGCCCGGCCCGTAGGAGCGGCCAGGATGATGCGGACTTGCTTAGCCCGTAATATCTGGACAAGCGCGCGTAAAATCGTGGTTTTCCCGGTGCCTGGACCCCCCGTAAGGATGGAAAGCTTTTGCTCCAAAGCAGCCTGTAATGCCGCCACCTGACCAGGCGCAAATTCAAACCCAGAGCGTTCTTGAGCCCATGCTATCGCCTTAGCGGCCTGGATAGGCGGCAAGGTGGAGCCGTTGCTGGCGAGTTTCCTGAGCTTTTCAGCAATGAGGCGTTCAGCAAAGTCAAAAATCGGGTGCTGCAGCGTCCCATCAGCTTCGCAATGCAGCAGCGCTTTGCGTTCCAAAAGGACACGCAGCGGCTCATCTAAGAGGTGAGCCTCGACCTCTAGGAGCTCTGCCGCTTTGGCCAAGAGGGTGTCCGTCTTGGCGCAGGTATGGCCTTCGTCTTGCAGGGTTTCGAGCGCAAAAAGCAAGCCGCCTTCAAGCCGCTCGGGGCTGTGGCTCGAAAAGCCCACATTCAGAGCGATGCGATCCGCTGTCCGAAAGCCAAAGCCTTGGATTTCACGAGCAATGCGATAGGGCTCCGTTTCAATGACTTTCTGGGCCTCCTGACCATAGGCCTTCACAAGCCTGAGGCATTGGTTGTTGGTCACGCTATAGGTTTGCAAAAATAAATACACCTGCCGCGTCCCCTGTTGCTCATCCCAAGCGCGCTTGATGGACTTAGCCCGACCCTCTCCGATGCCTGGGACTTCCAACAAGCGGGCGGATTCCTCACTGATGATGCGCAGCGTGTCCTCCCCAAAAGTGTCGACAATCTTTTGCGCATAGACCTTCCCAACGCCCGTAATCAGGCCGCTGCCCAGATATTTGCGGATGCCGTAGAGGCTGGAGGGGAGAGTAGCCTTGACGCTTTTTGCCTTAAATTGTCGGCCATACTTGGGGTGTTCCTCCCAATTCCCAGACAGCTCCAGGGTTTCTCCGCACTGGATCCCCGGGAAAACCCCATTGACCATGACGGTCTGCTTGCCTTCCTCAGGGCGCAGTTCGCCCACGCAGTAGTTGTTTTCTTCGTTAAAAAACAGCACGCGTTCTAGTACGCCTATGAGGGGCTCCTCTTGTATAGTCATGTCAAGGATCATCCATGAAGACTATTTTGTTTAAAATCAATCTAATTAGAGTTGCTTTTTTGCAAAGCTTTTGAAAGGCTGCGGCTCTTCTATGTTTAATCAGAAAAGTCAGTGGTATATTTTTTCAAGCCTGCTGCTGCTGTGCGGCTGTGCAACCCAACGTCATGAAGCTCCTATGCCCGAAAGCACCGTGCTGCGTAAGCCACGCACAACACGCATGCCTTCTGAGCGCATGAACCCTCCTGTCATGGGCCGCGGGAAGGCCTCCGTTGCCCAGATGGCCCATTACCTTTTAGCTCAAAATCCACGCTTGCGCCCCAGTTTTGCCTTGGCTTTTGCTCAGCTTTATGCGGACGAATGCGCCATAGAAGGTGTGAATCACGATGTTGCCTTTGCCCAAATGTGCCACGAAACGGGGGCTCTCAAGTTTGGGAACGACGTCAAACCTGAGCAAAACAACTTTGCTGGCATCGGCGCCGTAGGCAACGGCAACCCCGGCCACAGCTTTCCCTCCCGCCAAATAGGCGTACGCGCCCACATCCAACACCTCAAGGCCTATGCCAGCACGGAACCCCTGCGGCGCCCCAAGGTCGACCCGCGCTTCGACCTCGTAAAACCCCGAGGGCGCGTCCATACCGTCAACGACCTCACGGGCCGCTGGGCCACGGATCCTCAGTATGCAGAAGGCTTGCGGCGACATCTCAGGGGGTTTTAGGGGGGCATTTGGGTTGGGACGGCGTCAGGGAAGCGACTCACGCACCGTAGTGCGCTACGCACTTCCCTTCCTTGTCCGAACCTCAAATGCCCCCCTAAAACCGGCTTGAGGCACGTCTACTCCCCGATCGCTTCGCGATCAGTGGGGTGCCTTGTATCACCCATTCCCGATGGCGATTTATTAAAATATGCAATATTTTAATAAATCGCCATCGGAAAGGGGATCCTAAGGGGCACAAGTGCCCCTTAGCCTTTTAAACTTTCTTTCTTTCTTTCTTATGTG
>JANYDI010000078.1 GCA_025363695.1 Opitutia bacterium | reverse complement strand
GGCATTGGGGGTTCGGACAAGGAAGGGAAGTGCGTAGCGCACTACGGTGCGTGAGTCACTTCCATGACGCCGTCCCAAACCTCAATGCCCCCCTAAAACCATCCTAAGGGGAGCAAGCGCCCCCTAGGCCCTTTTACTTTCAACTTCCCTTTCAACGCCAGACATGAAAACCGTAATGACCGACTATGGAACAGCGATTTGCTCGTTGCAGGCTGATTTATTTGAATACACGCGTGAGCAGCTCAACGCCTTGGCCCTGCAGATGCCTGATGGAGAGAGCACCTGCGTGGCGCTTAGCGGGGGCAGTACGCCCAAAAACTTTTATGAATTTTTGGCCCACCATGGCGGCGGCAATCTAGTTCTCGAGCGCCTACGCTGGACGACCAGCGACGAGCGTGTGGTTCCTATCGAGGATGAGCAAAGCAATTTTGGTCAGGCCCAGCGCTTGTTTTTCAAGCCTTGCCATATTCCCTCACGGCATCAATTGCCTTGGCCTACGCAGGAGCCTTCAGCGGCTTCAGCCGAGTCGATTGCAAAAAGTTTTCAGGAACAGCTAAAAACTTTTGCTCCCAAGGGCATCCATACGTGTTTTTTAGGCATGGGAGACGACGGCCATACGGCGTCTTTGTGGCCTGGTTGCCCGCTCCTCAAGGGGAACCCTTCTGAAGGTCCGCATTTTGCCGCCACCCTTTGGCCACAGCGTGGTTGGCGCCTCACCATTACGCCCGCGGGTCTCCACGCCTGTCGGCGTATCCTTGTTTTGGTGGCAGGCCACAACAAGGCCGTCACGCTCAAAAAGCTCTTTAACGGTAACTCAGGCTATCCTATCGAAGTGCTAAAACCGATTGCTCAAAAAGTTACGTTTTTAATTGCCGCAGAAGCCTGGCCGGTTTAGAAAGGGCTAAGGGCTAAGAGCTAAGGGGCGCTTGCGCCCCTTAGGATCCCCTACAGGTAGGCAATTTTATAAAATGCTAGCGCATTTTAGTAAAATTGCCTACCTGGGTAGGTGGATACTAAGGCCTTCCACGATCGCGAAGCGATCCGGGTGTATTTTATGAGTTTTTTATGAATTGCTTTGACCCGGTTTGAGGGGGGCATTGGGTGTTCAGGCAAGGAAGGGAAGTGCGTAGCGCACTACGGTGCGTGAGTCACTTCCATGACGCAGCATCAACACCCAATGCCCCCTCAAACCATCCTAAGGGGCACGAGCGCCCCTTGGCCTTTAACCTCTCATGCACCTTATCCAACCCATCCAGTCATTGGAACACACCTTGGAAGTCCCTGGGTCCAAGAGCCTGACGCAGCGTGCGCTGATCTTGGGTGCCCTGGGGGAGGGCCTGGTACGCTTGGACAACGTATTGGACTGCGAGGATACGCAGGTAATGATGGAGGCGCTGAAAGCCTTGGGGTTTCGCCTCGAGCGCAGCGGCCAAGCGGTTTCGGTCTGGGGGCAAGGGGGGCGCATTCCTAATGCGCAGGCGAAGCTTTTTTTGGGGAATGCCGGGACAGCTCTGCGATTTTTGGCGCCCTTGGTGTGCTTGCATCCTGCCGGCTGCTACCATTTGGAGGGGACCTCGGCCTTGAATCAACGACCCATCGCCCAGCTGCTAGAAGCGTTAGAAAGGCTGGGAGCTCAGGTAACGTACTTGAAACAGGCGGGCCAATTGCCCTGCGTATTGAAAACCCAAAGCCTGCGGGCAGGCACCTGGTATGTGAATCGCGAACACAGCAGCCAAGGCGTTTCAGGCTTACTCATGGCAGCTGCAGCCCTGCGTAAGCCCGTGCAGCTCAACATTACAGGGGCAGAAGTCTCAGGGCCCTACGAGGCGATGACGGTCCACATGTTGCGGGATTGGCAAGCCGCTGATATTACGAAAATCACAGGAGGCTATTCCCTGACACCCAAGACGCCTTGGGCGCAGCAGTATTTTATTGAGCCTGACGCCTCTTCGGCCAGTTACTTCCTGGGCCTGCCTTTGGCCCTGGGAAAAGGCGCCTGTGTGCGTCTAAGGGGGCGGCCCAGCTCCCTGCAAGGCGATTGGGCCTTTTTAGATATTTTGCGAGCCCTAGGGCTCACGGTTTCCATAGACGCCTCAGGTATCTATGTTCAAAACACTGGAAAGCTCAAGCCTGGTATTACTTGGGATGCTACGTCTACGCCCGATATTTTTATGACCTTGGCCGCGCTGGCCCCCTTGATCCCTGGACCTACGCATATTACAGGGATTGCGCATACGCGTTTTAAGGAATCTAACCGCCCTTTGGCCGTGGCTCAAGCGCTTTTGCGTCTTGGCCAATCGATCTCGTTGGGCCCCAACAGCTTACGGATTTTCCCAGCCCCGCTGCGTTCCGCCTGCATCGCCACGCTCGGGGATCACCGCATCGCTATGAGCTTCGCGGTTTTAGGGGCTCATCGGCGTTGGGGCCTGAAGCCTTGGTTGGCGCTTGATGATCCTTTTGTATGCGGTAAAAGTTATCCAGGTTTCTTTAAAAGGGCCAAGGGGAGCCAGCGCCCCTTAGGATCCCATTTCCGATAGCGATTTATTAAAATGCTAGCACATTTTAGATAAATCGCTATCGGGAAGCCTATACTAAGGCCTCCACAGATTCCTTCGGAATCAAAATTTTTACTTAAACCACAAAATGAGAGCCCTGCAGGGGCAATTCTCATAATCTGATATATAGAATATATTTAACAAGATTTTGATATATTTTAATGAATCGCCCCTGTAGGGCTCTGGTTTTGTGTTTTTAAGCTTACTTAATTGATCACACGCCCTAATTTTGATGCTATTTTTGCCTTGAAAAATAACATCAAATTGATAGTATTGTATTTTTTGTTTATCATCAAACCACACATAAGGAGGCCTGAAGGGCCGGCATATCGTAGCCCAGGGCGTGAGCCCTGGGTTTGGCATGGAAAACAAACCGGAGCCCTGTAAGGGCGGCACTAAAAATTTGAATACGAGTGTCGCCCCTGTAGGGCTCAAAATCTTTTTTCTACCGTGGACCCAGGGCTTACGCCCTGGGCTGTCCATATGCCGGCCTTTCAGGCCTCCTTATGTGTAGTTTAAGTAAAAAAATCGATCGCGAAGCAATCTGTGGAGGCCTTGGCATGCCCTCCCCGATAGGCAATTTTACCAAAATGCGCTAGCATTTTGTAAAATTGCCTATCGGTAGGGGATCCTAAGGGGCGCAAGCGCCCCTTAGCGTCCTTTGGCCTTTCGCTTTTTATCGGCATATTCTGCTTGACTTATTAGCATTTTATCGGCATACTACGTTCTTTAAGCTCAGCCGATATACAGCGTTTATTATGCCGACAAATTTTAGTCCCCGGTACACTATAAGTTCAGACATTGCAAAGGACTTGATGCGCATTGAAGCTGCAAGGCAGAAAGCAGTGTTGTTGCCCATTAATCCAACAATTCTGGTTTCCTTGCGGGAAACAGCCAAGTTGTACACGACGCATTATTCGACGATGATCGAAGGCAACCGTTTGGACCCGCAGCAAATTAAGGAGGTGCTAGAAGGGCATTTTCCTGGACGTGAGCGCGATGAGCACGAGGTTAAGGGCTACTATGCCGCGCTTACACAGCTTGAACACTATGCTGCCCAAACGCATGCTGTTACTGAACATGCGATACAAAGGCTCCATGCTTTAGTGATGAGTGATGGACGCACAAAGGTGAAGCCGACTCCTTATCGGGATGGTCAAAACGTTATCAAAAACAGCGCGACGGGCACGATCGTCTATATGCCTCCGGAAGCCAAGGATGTTCCGATGATGATGAACCGTTTGCTGCGTTGGATTAAAGCAAGCAGCGATCTGCCCTGTCCCATGGTTGCGGCCATCAGCCATTACCAGTTTGCGACGATCCACCCTTATTATGACGGCAATGGCCGTACAGCACGACTCCTGACCACACTGATCTTGTATTTGGGTGGCTATGACTTGAAGGGGCTTTATTCTTTGGAGGAATATTATGCCAAGAATTTATTGGCTTATTATCGTGCCATGAGCATAGGTCCCTCGCATAACTATTACCTGGGTCGGGCTGAAAGTGATATCACCAGCTGGATTAAATATTTTATTGAGGGAATGGCCTTTGCTTTTGAGAAAGTTGTGAGTCAAATGATGGACTCCCAGGATAAAGGAAACAAAGATCATACAGCCTTAATGCGCACTTTAGGCCCAAAACAGCGCAGAGCCTTGGAGTTGTTTCAAAGCTACGCCGTGGTGACAAGCCATCAGGTGGGTGACTTATTTGGCTTTAAGCCCAGAACACATACCGCTCTTTGCAAAAAGTGGGTCGAAGCCGGGTTTTTGGAAATCGTAGACCCCTCCAATAAAGCAAGAAAATATAAGCTGGCCAAACCGTATGATACGTTGATTTAAGATGATATTCGCTAAAGCCACGCCTTAAGTGTTGAAAGTAAAAAGGGCTAAGGGGCGCTTGCGGGCACTCGTGCCTTAGGATCTCCTACAGGTAGCGATTTATTAAAATGCTGGCGCATTTTAGGTTCTGTGAAGGAAAAATCATCTGAGCCAAATTAGGGCGTGTCATCCATTAAGTCTAATCTAAGTCATTGATCAAACCACACATAAGGAGGCCTGAAGGGCCGGCAGATCGTAGCCCAGGGCGTAAGCCCTGGGTCTTGAT
>JANYDI010000060.1 GCA_025363695.1 Opitutia bacterium | reverse complement strand
CTGTCAATTCTCCGGCTGTCCGCGCCGATATTCCAGCAACAAAAAATTCCATCAACTTCAACTGCTTGCTTTCCGCTAATTTACAATGCTTTACGTACACTTGACTGTCCTAACATGCTTCATGTTAGGTGTCAGCCCCTAAATAATTATTTATCAACCCTAACGAATCCATTAAAACAGGTTTTAAAAATGCCTAAAAAAATGTGGCTTCGATCGCGAAGCGATCTGTGGGGCGCCTTGTATACCCACTCCCGATGGGCGATTTTCCTAAAATGCGCTAGCATTTTAGAAAATCGCCCATCGGAAAGGGGATCCAAGGGGAGCGAGCTCCCCTTGGCCCTTCCTCTTCTTTTTCCCTTTATCATAAACATTAAGCATTTTCATATTGTACTAAACTCAAAAAAAGAGTAAAATGCTCCCATAATTAGCAAAGGAATTTATTATGAAATCATTTGAAGAAGAATTTTTGTGGTTTTCGGAATTTGGCCTAGACACGAGCAAAGTCGGCTGGTCTAGCGATTATAAAGCGTCTATGCATGAGCGCATGGATGGGGCCTTGGAGGCGATGAATGCCCTGGAAGCGGGGGCGATTGCCAATCCCGATGAGCAAAGGCGCGTGGGCCACTATTGGTTGCGGGCGCCTCACTTGGCTCCAGAGCCGGCCTTAACGGAGGCCATTACGGATACGCTGGTGCGCATAGATGCGTTTTCAAAAACGGTACACCAAGGGCATTTAAAGGGCGAAGGCGGGGCGTTTGAGCATTTTTTGGTGATCGGAATCGGAGGCTCAGCCTTGGGTCCGCAATTGGCGGCTAAGGCCTTGTCGCAAGGGAGTGCGGATCGCTTAAAACCGCATTTTATCGACAATACGGATCCGGAAGGCATTGCTTTTGTCTTGGATGGCCTGAAGGGGCTTTTGGGAAAAACCTTAGTTGTGGTCATTTCGAAGTCAGGGAGTACGCCGGAGCCGCGCAACGGGATGCTGGAGGTCGCAGCTGCCTATGCCAAGGCGGGTCTGAACTTTGGGAAACATGCCGTGGCTGTTACCGGCCAGGCCAGCGAGCTAGACCGCTATGCCCAGGCGCATGGCTGGTTGGCGCGTTTCCCGATGTGGGATTGGGTGGGAGGCCGCACCAGTGAGCTCAGTGCCGTGGGGCTTTTGCCAGCAGCTTTGCAGGGCATTGACATCCACGCCTTTCTGAAAGGAGCTGCCGAAATGGACGTCTACACGCGCTCCCCCGATGGCCAGAAAAATCCAGCCGCTCGCCTGGCTTTGGCCTGGCATTTCCTCACCGGTGGCAAGGGCGAAAAGGCCATGGTTGTGTTGCCATATAAGGATAAACTTGAGTTGTTTTCCAAATACTTGCAGCAATTGGTGATGGAGTCCCTGGGCAAGGCCGTAGACCTAGAGGGCAAGACGGTGCATCAAGGGATCAGCGTCTATGGCAACAAAGGCTCCACGGATCAGCACGCCTACGTGCAGCAACTTCGAGACGGCCTGCCGAATTTTTTTGCGACCTTTATTGTTGCGCTGCAACAGGATGCACCGTTTTTGGACATCGAAGACGGCATGGGCTGCGGAGACTTCCTCAACGGCTTTTTCCTAGGCACGCGCCAAGCCCTTCATGAAAATGGCCGCCCTTCCATCACGATCGTCCTTCAAAGCGTCAACCCCCATACTTTGGGCGCCCTGATTGCCTTGTTTGAGCGTACCGTGGGCCTTTACGCGCATTTGATTAACATCAACGCCTACCATCAACCGGGAGTGGAAGCCGGTAAAAAAGCCGCCGCCACCATTCTGAACCTCAAGCGCGCCATTTTGGGCTATTTTAAGCAAAACCCCAAGACCGAGGCGACAGCCAAGGAGCTGGCTCAATTCCTCGGCCAAGACCACGAGGCCGAGAACGTCTTTTGGCTGCTGATGTCCTTGCATGCCAACGGAAAAATACGCCGCGCCGACAAGGGGCTGGGTCTGGAGCCCAGTAGGAGCCGCTTTGCCGCGAAGTAGGGGGGGTGAGGGAAGAGAAGGGAAGGAGAGGAGAGGGAAGGGCCAAGGGGAGCAAGCTCCCCTTGGATCCCCTTTCCGATAGCGATTTTGCAAAATACTGCGTATTTTGGCAAAATCGCTATCGGGATAGGCTATACAAGCCGTCTTCACGGATGGTGGGTTAGCGTCGTTGTCCCTTTTGCTGAGTCCAAAGCTTAGCTGCTTCGTCGGCGGTGGTGAGAATGTAGTCTCCTGCATCGGCTGCGCCGGAAGGAATAAGGCCTGCGATTATGCCGGCTTTAAAGACAGCGCCTAAAGCCGCGAGAGCAGCTCTGCGTTCGGCAGTTTTTTGAGCCAGGAGCCAACGTTTTCGTATTTTTGGGTCTTCAGGGATCTTTCTGTCTAATTCGGCTCTTACCCAGCGCTGAGGGTCCTTGCGAATATCTTCAATAGCTCCTTTGTCATAGTCCTGTATGGTAAAGGAAAATTTTTCAAGATTAGGTAATGCCGTTAGTAGGGCAGGGACCTCTCGGGGGTCGATTTGGTAGCAGCCGTTCAAGTTTAGCGATTTTAACTTCTTAAGATCATAGAGACAAAACAAGGCGTCGTTGTCAATCCATTCGCACCAGCTTAGGTCTAGCTCTTCCATGGTATTGCTGAGAGCGCGCAGGTAGTTTAATCCTACTTTTTTTACTTCCTTGCAGCCACTGAGGTCCAGTGATTGTAGCTGAGTACAACTTCTAAGATAACTTAAGCCCAAGTCCGTTATGTGTTCGCAATCCGTTAAGGTGAGCCATTTTAGGCTTCCTGGTAAATTTAGGAGTACCTCATCCGTGATCTCGCGGCAATAGGCTAGGTCTAGAACAGTGAGCGATTCCATGGTCTTTAAGTCCAGCAATCCTTTGGGTGTGATGTTTTTACACCCAGAAAGCGTTAATACCTTAAGCTTTTTTAGTGCGCATACGTATTGGGTACCTCGGTCCGTTATCTGCTCGCAGCCACTCAGATTGAGCCAAAAGAGGTTATTGAATACTCCACAAGCAGATTTCCTAAACAAGTTTTCGGGGCTTATGTCGCTTATTTGCCTGCAACTACTCAGGTCAAGCACGCGTAGGTTGGGGCACGCATCTAAAACATAAATAACATCGCCGTCAGAAACCTTAGAAAAAATACTATCGTCAAAAGCTAAGGCTTCCAGATATTTGCCTTTATTCCTGAAACCAGGATACTCAACGAGGCTCATTCGGGTAGGGCGTTTTTTCAGTAGGTAGGTTCCAAGGCCCAGAGTCTTGGTAAGGCCATGCGATTTTTTGAGAATTCCGGACTGAACAAGTCCAGTGACTTGACAGTCAGCTAGGCTGGCGTTAGGATTGATACTAATGCTCAAACGTCGAGCGTTTTGAGATTTTAGCCAGGCATGTGGGTCTTGGCGTATTAAGTCTAATTCCTCCCGAACGTAGACCTTGCTCTTCTTCGTGTCCATGGTGTGGCGCTCGCACAAGTTAAGTGAAGAAAGATTAGGGAGTCCACAGGCCAAGGTAGCAATGGCGTCTGAGCTAACAGTATCCAAAAGGTCGCTTCCTCCCCAAAGATTAAGGTGTCGCAACTCTTTGAGCTCGTTTAAAAAGATGAGACCTTTAGAGGTAATGGCTTTCCCTACTTCCAGTTCTAGCCAAATCAGTTTATGCATTTGGGTAAGTAGCGCTAATCCCTCGTCAGTTACAGCGCGACAACCGTTTAGGTACAGCCAGCTTAGGTGTTTTAATGGTAAAAGATTCATTATTGTTAAATCAGTGATTTTTTCACATCCAGACAGGTTGAGCTCAGCAAGGTTGGAGAGTTCGCCAATAGCCTCAAATCCTTCATCATTCAGCTCCAGTTCCTTGCATCCGCTCAGATCCAATACTCTCAGCTTAGGGCAGGTTCTTATGATGAGCGACACATCCTTATCTGTCAGATTGGGAGCAAGTTTGGTATGAATACTAATGGACTCTAGAGATTTGCCTAGCACGCAAAAATTGAGATACCCCTGACCATTTATGCTCGGAGGGACTACGCTGAGGCAGTGTGCGTGCTTCACTAGTGGTTTTGCAATGCGCGAAGAAAATCTGAGAGCACAGGTTTGGCCGTTCATGCTCGTAGGCGCTACGTTGATGCTGGGTTCATCATATCTGGGAGCTTCAGGGTCTTCGGAAGGCTGAGTGAGAGGTTTCGGCAACTTTAAGGCAGCGTCGGGCCTAGCGAGTAATTTTACAGTACACGGCGATGGCGGTAAGGTTTCGGAAGTTTGTGTGGGTACTCCAGTAACTTCAGGTTCCTCAGCGATGAGTTTATTAAAGTCATGGAGGAGATTATCACGCCTAGTTGTGTCGAGGTCTATGGTGGTACGTCTCCTCTCTTTTTTTATGAGAACTAGGACACGTGGTGACAGCGGTGAAGCTTCGGACATGGAATGCTGTAGTGGTGGAGGTGGATAGTTGGGTTTTTGATGGCTTGCTTCTATTATGCCTCCGACTATGCTCCCGGACCTAGAGGTAGTGGGGGATATAGATTTCCGGGTAGTATTTGTAGTCTCACCCGTAGAAAGGGATGTAGTTCGCCGGGTGGCATCCAAAGCAATCGTACCGTTGGCTTTTGGCAAGTCCGGAGCGGCCAGGAAGAAATGTGGGCTAAGGATGGGCTCATCTTTGGTAATTTTCAGATCGGGCCTTAGCTGCAAAATGCCATTAATTCCGTTATCCGTGACGCGAGAGCAGCCTTTGAGCGAACACGTTTTCAGGTACCGGCAGGCACCAATGAGCGTTGCCAGGTCATCGTCAACAATATCACCAGCAATAGCAGGATCAAATCTAACGCGGGTGATAAAGGCTACCTTTTTGCGAAAGGCAATCATATCCTCCATGTCCATAGAATCGAAGCTTTTACTGATAACAAAAGATCCTTCTTGGCTTTCCACAAGGAAAGATCTTCCTTGGGTTTCGGTGACTTCAGGTTTCTGAGGGCTTCTTTCTGTCCCGTCCCTGGGCCTAGCGGCCAGGGAGCTTTCAGATTTTCCTAGCCCCGATATCAGCGGTTTGTGGTGATGTGCTTCGGGTGCGCCTAAGGGTGAGTTCAACGAAGCGCTCCTTTCCATTTTTTTCAGTCCAGCATAGCGCATGATATGCGCTTGGGTATTCTTATCATTCAGCTTCCCTACACGCCGAGGGAGTCCCGGATTATCCCCATCCATCCCTCTCACCTCTCCTGAAAAACTTACCAACATGAGTAGCGATGCGTGCATCACAGCGTTTAAGTATTTAGTCGTACGTAGACACATTTTGATTTTCATGACAAAAACGCCCTCAATAATTTCCTTGATCAGAAAATACACCTAAGCGTAATGCCGCAACAGTACCCGTATCAAAAACGAATGTCAACGTAAATTTTTAAACGATAACTACTTATCATGAAAAATGCATTAAAATCCTTGCTCCGAGGCAGCTGTTTTGTCTAAAACTGTTCTCTATGCAAAAAACGGACGCAACGGCGTCGATAGCAGCCTTACGGGAAACGCTTGCGCGGCATGATGCCCTCTACTACGGGGAGGCTGCTCCAGTGATTACGGATGCTCAATATGACGCGCTTAAGCGGCAACTGTCGGACCTGGAGGCCGCGTATCCTTTGTTTGCGGGAGTGCCAGCGGCCGCAGGGGTGGGGGATGATAGGCGGCCGGGTTTTGTGCAGGTAGCCCATAGTGAGCCCATGTTGAGCCTCGATAACGCCTATAGTTTTGAGGAATTGCAGGCCTTTGAGAAGCGTCTGCAGGGGGCCCTGGGGCAGTTGCCGACCTATTGCGTGGAGCCTAAGGTCGATGGCGTGGCTGTTAGTTGCGTTTACCAAAAAGGCCAATTGCTGCGCGTGGTGACCCGTGGCAATGGGCTTGAAGGCGACGATGTTACGTTGAATTTATTGCATCTGCCCAAAATCCAGCGCATAGCGGCCCCCTTTGACTACCTGGAACTTCGGGGCGAGGTGTACTTGTTGCAATCCGACTTTGAGCGTATCAACCAGGAGCGTGAGGAGGACGGCTTGACGCCCTTTGCCAATGCACGGAATTTGGCCGCTGGAAGCCTCAAGCTACTGGATCCCAAGGCCGCGCAAAAGCGTTCTTTAAAGCTGTTGTTTTACGGCTTGGGAGCCTGTTCTGAGCAGGCGTGGGAAACCCAAGAAGCCTTTTTAACTACCCTAAAAGCTTGGGAGCTGCCGGTAAATGAACCTTTTTTTGTCGTACAGGGCCTAGCTGAGGCCTGGAAGGTCATAGAGCAACTGGACGTCCTCAGGCATACCCTCCCTTATGGAACCGATGGGGCCGTTTTAAAGCTCAACGAGCGTGCTTTTCAAAAACAACTCGGGGCAACGGCCAAGGCGCCGCGTTGGGCCATCGCGTACAAATTTGCTCCCAGCCAAGCGCAAACGCGTCTGCATGCCATCACTTTGCAAGTCGGGCGCACGGGCGTGGTGACCCCCGTAGCCCAGCTGGAGCCCGTGGTTCTGGACGGATCGCGTATCGTCCGCGCCACCCTACACAATGCCGATGAGATTGCTCGCAAAGACATTCGGGTAGGCGATTGGGTTGTTTTGGAAAAAGCCGGAGAAGTCATCCCCGCCATAGTGTCCGTAGTGCTCGAACGCCGACAACCGGACACGCCTGCGTTTGTATTTCCCAAAAACTGCCCTTCCTGTGAGGGCGCCTTGACGCGCTTGCCGCAAGAAGTTGCCTGGCGTTGCCTCAATGCCACGTGCCCGGCCCAAGTTCGGCGGCGACTGGAACATTTTGCCTCCCGCCAGGCCATGGACATCAAGCACCTGGGCGAGGCCGTGATAGCCCTGCTTGTGGAGCGCAGCGGCGTAGGTGATTTTGCCGATATATACGCGCTGACCCCCCAGGACCTCCTGTGCCTACCGCAGTTTAAGGAACGTGCCGTCCAAAACCTTTTAGAAGCCATAGAGGCCAGCCGCCAAGCCCCTTTATGGCGTGTCGTCCATGGATTGGGGATTCCCCTAGTAGGAGCCACGATGGCCAAGGAGCTCGTAAGCGCTCTGGGCAGTATGGCCATCCTGCGCCAAGCCGATGTGCCGACTCTGAGCCGCTTACCCGGAGTAGGGCCTTTAGGCGCCGCAAGCATCGTGCACTTTTTCGCCAGTCCTGCCAACCAGGAGCTCCTGGATCGTCTCGAGGCCCTCGGAGTCGGCACTCAACACAGCCCCCCCGCGCATCCCCAAAACCCCTTAGCCGGAAAACGTTTTGTACTGACGGGAACCCTTCAGGCCCTCACCCGAGCCGAAGCCTGCGAGCGCCTCGAGGCCCTAGGCGCTCGCGTAGTTGCCACGCTCAGCAGCAAGGTCGACTACCTCGTTGTCGGCCAAGACCCAGGCTCCAAGTATGCAAAGGCGAAGGAGTTGGGCATATGTATATGGGACGAAGAGCAGTTGCTGGCGGCTTTGGGTGAAGAGTTTTAAAGGGCTAAGGGGCACTCGTGCCCCTTAGGATCCCCTCCGATAGGCGATTTTTAAAAATGCTAACGCATTTTATAAAAATCGCCTATCGGGAAGGTATACTAAGCCCCCCACAGATCGCGAAGCGATCCGGGAGTATTTTATGAATTGCCTCGAGCTGGGTTTAGCGATTCCGAAGGAATCTGTGGGGTGCCTTGTATTTCCTTCCAGGTAGCGATTTATTATAAATACGTAGTATTTTAATAAATCGCTACCTGTAGGGGATCCAAGGGGCGCAAGCGCCCCTTGGCCTTTATACTTTACTCCCAACACTCACCGGAACCGACACTTCACTATACCCCTCCGCCGAGAAGAACAGCTCTCCTTGGCCGGGGGCGTCGCCGGTGATGGGGATGCTGGCCTGCGTCTGGCCTTCTTTGATTTTGACCTTGGGCATGATGACGCTATCGGGGATGTCGGTGGTGATGTCTATGGCCAGACCGCCCTTGGGGGCGGGGGCCTGGATTTCGAGGTACAGCTCTGCTTCCTGGCCGGATTCCAGATGGAGCGTGCCATCGGGCCCGAAGTGGTCGCTTTCGACCGTGAGGCAGGCGCTGTCAATTTGCAGAGTGCCTACGAGGATGGATTCGCCTTCAGAAAGCAATTCCACCGGATAGCGCTCGTTGACGGGCAGATTCGGGACGATGATGCTCAGGGCGTTGGTGGAAGCGTATTGTGTTTCAGCTTGGCGGCCCCCCACAAGGATCCTGTCCTCAGGGGTAAAACCGCGGCCTACCAGGCCTATCTGAGAGCCCACAAGCGCGCGTTGGGTTTCTAACGTTACGTATTTATCGATCAAGTTTAGACGATAAAGCATGGATTTAAAGTGCCTATCATAGCGCTCTCCGCTTTTCTTAGTAGTATAGTCCACATCGAAGTAATAGGCCGCCTGCTGCTGACCTGAGGGGACTTTGTAATCAACACTGAACACACGCGGCGTGGTTGTGGGCTTCATCGGATGCCGTTTGCCATCGATGACCAAGTAGCTTTGTATCTCCTGGTCGTTGACTTTGGAATGGATGCCCTTGACTTGCATCGAAAAGCCATAGCGCGACGATGGGTTGGTGGGAGTGTTCTCCGGCGTGAGGTTGATCATGGCCACCCGGCACCCCGTGGCCCCCAGGGCCCACAAACAGCAGAAAATACGAAAAAAAGCAAAGGCAAGGTTCATTGAGTCTTGTTTCTATACCGTTCTTGCTTTAGATGTCAAGAAATATAAAGGGCCAAGGATGTAAAAGGCCAAGGGGCGCTTGCGCCCCTTAGGATCCCCTTTCCGATAGCGATTTTGCAAAATACTACGTATTTTGGCAAAATCGCTATCGGGAAGCCTATACTAAGGCCTCCCTCTCGATCCCTTCGGGATCGAAATGAGTGTACACTTCGATCGCGAAGCGATCTGTGGGGCGCCTTGTATAGCCTATCCCGATGGGCGATTTTTAAAAATGCATCGCATTTTTGAAAATCGCCCATCGGAAAGGGGATCCAAGGGGAGCGAGCTCCCCTTGGCCCTTTTACTATTCCTCATCTACCAAATTTCTTTGACTTCTTT
>JANYDI010000051.1 GCA_025363695.1 Opitutia bacterium | reverse complement strand
CATATTTTAATAAATCGCCATCGGGAAGCATATACTAAGCCCCCTCCAGATCGCGAAGCGATCAGGGCGTATTCTTCGAATTCATTCGATCCCGAAGGGATCCTGGAGGGTGCCTTGTATAGGCTACCAGGTAGCGATTTTTATAAAATGCGCCAGCATTTTTAAAAATCGCTACCTGTAGGGGATCCAAGGGGCGCAAGCGCCCCTTGGCCCTTTACACTTTCAGCGCTCTGGTCCTCCCATACTGGCGTCGCATGTTCGGACCAAAGGCTATCGAGGTCATAGAAGGCGCGTTCTTGGGGGTCAAAGACGTGGACGACGACCTCGTAGGCATCGAGGACCATCCAGCCGCCTGAGAGGGTGAGCTCGGTGCGCGGGTGGGTATAGCCTGCGTCCTTTACGGCCATGCGTACGGCTTCCACCAGGGCGCGGCAGTGAGCGCCTACGAGCCCCGTGGCGATCACGAAATAGTCGGCAATGGCGGAGTCGGGGGACAGGGCGTAGGCCGTGATGGCCTGTGCTTTTTTATCCTCGAGCGTACTGCGTACAAGATTCAAGAGGGCGTTATCGTTTTTTGTCTGGACAAACATGTAAAATTTTTAATTTTCCCCAGCCTAGTATTTTTTTTTAAAAAAGCAATGTTATTTTTTTCTTGATCACCGAGGAAGTTTTCCTTAGGTTTTTTGGCAGATACTATGTTAGGTTATGATCCAAAGGCCGTAGAGCCGTTGTGGTACGGGCGTTGGGAGGCTTGTGGGGCCTTCAAGGCGCGTCGGCAACACGGAAAAGAGGCCTATGCGATCATGATTCCGCCGCCCAATGTGACGGGGATTTTGACGATGGGTCATGTGCTCAACACTACGTTGCAGGATGTTTTGGTGCGTCGGGCGCGTCAGCGGGGCCGGGCAGTGCTCTGGTTGCCGGGGACGGATCATGCGGGTTTGGCGACGCAAGTCCGTGTGGAAAAGGAACTTGCGCGTGAGGGCCTGACGCGGCAGGACTTGGGGCGCGAGGCTTTTTTGAAAAAAACGGTGGCTTGGCGCGATGCGCATGGGGGGATTATTTTGGCCCAGCTCAAGCGTTTAGGGGTTTCGTGCGACTGGGACCGCAATGTGCATACCCTGGACCCTGGCTATTCCGCGGGTGTTTATACCGCTTTTGTGCGTCTTTACGAGCGTGGTCGTATTTATAGGGGCCTACGCATGACGCATTGGTGCCCTGTGAGCCGTACGGCTCTGAGCGACGAAGAGGTCAACATGAAGCTGCAGAAGCGTTCCTTGTATACGGTTCGTTATGCGCTGGTGGAGGCGGATGCGGCAAAGGGATTTAATGAACTATTAGTGGCTACCACGCGGCCTGAGACCATCATGGCCGACGTGGCGCTTGCCGTGCATCCGCAGGATGAGCGTTATGCCCATTTGGTGGGGAAGTTTGTTTGGCGGCCGTTTAATCGGGAAAAAATCCCTATTATTGCGGATGTGCGGGTTGAAAAGGACTTTGGGACAGGGGTGCTGAAAATCACACCAGCGCATGATCCTTTAGACTTTGAAATTGGCCAGGCGCATGCTTTGCCGATTATCGATGTGCTCAATGCCGATGGAACGCTAAACGCGTTGGCGGGCAAGGACTTCGAGGGCTTGGATCGCTTCGATGCCCGAAAAAAAGCTGAAACGCTGCTGCGAGCGGCTGGCTTATTGGCTAAGCAGGAGGCCTATGAGAGCCCCGTAGGCTTTTCCGAGCGCGCGGATGTTCCGATTGAGCCGCGCTTGACCCGGCAGTGGTTTTTGCGCTACCCACGTGTTGAGGAGGCCAAAAAAGTGGTCAAGGAGGGGCTGATCCGCTTCCATCCTGAGCGATGGGTGAAAAACTACCTACACTGGATGGATGGAATCCATGATTGGTGTATTAGTCGCCAAGTTTGGTGGGGGCATCGGATTCCGGTTTGGTATGCTAAAGGCGAGGACAAAGAGGATGCTTGCAACTGGCATGTTTCTGTAGAAGGGCCTAAGGATCCTGAAAACTGGGAGCAAGATGAGGATACCTTGGATACCTGGGCTTCCGCTTGGTTGTGGCCTTTTGCGACCTTGGGCTGGCCGAACCCTACGCCTGAACAGGCCGAAGCTATGGCTTATTGGTATCCGACAAGCGACTTGGTTACCGGGCCTGATATTTTGTTTTTCTGGGTTTCTCGGATGATTATGGCGGGTCTTGAGTTGATGGGTGAGCCTAAGGAAGTCCTTACGGATGAAGACTTGCAAAAACGCATTCCTTTCAAAAATGTTTATTTTACAGGTATTATTCGAGATGATGAAGGCCGCAAGATGTCTAAGTCGCTTGGGAATTCACCCGATCCCATTGATTTAATAGATAAATACGGAGCCGATGGCCTGCGCTTTGGTGTCATCAGCATTGCGCCGCAAGGGCAAGATGTATTTTTTAATGAAGAACGCGTCGCGCAAGGGCAGTACTTTTGCAATAAATTGTGGAATGCTTGTCGTTTTCGTGAACACGCTGGGCCCTTGAGCGACAACACCTTAGAGGCCCTTTTGAGCCGCTTAAATTCTGTCGCTTGGCAGGACGATGATCATGCCCTTATCGCGCGGTTGATTCAGACCTTAGATGTCGTTGAGGGAGCCTATCAGAGCTACCACTTTAACGCGTTGACGCAGCAGCTTTATGCGTTCTTTTGGAATGATTTTTGCGACTGGTACTTGGAGGCCTCCAAGGTGCGCGCTAAAACACAGGCTCATGTGCTTGCGGTTCAGGATCTGTGCTTGCGTAATGTTTTATTGCTTCTGCACCCAATAATTCCTTTTATCACGCAAGAACTTTGGAGCCGTATGGGTTATGGAACGCAATTGTGCCAGGATGTCGCTGTGCCTTCAAGCAAAGAACTTACGCAACAGCTTGAAGCGCAAGGTGTTAGGATAGATTTTTCTGCTCTGGAGCGCGTAAAGGCGATGCAGGATTTGGTGGCTCAGCTGCGTACTTTAAAGGCTGAATATCACGTGCAAGCTAAGCGCAATATAGCCTTTTTCTACCAGGCTTCGGCGTCGCAAGCCCTTGTGCTGGAAGGCTATAAGGCTCCCTTGTGTTTCTTGATTGGGGCAGGAAGCTTGGAGCCCGTGGCCGTATTGCCTTTGGCAGCACCGACGACTCTCACATCCTTGGGCACTTTTGCTATGGATCTTAGTAGTGCTATAGATTTAGAGGCTCAAAGACTACGTTTAACTCAGGAACTCGAACAGCTTAATAAGCATATAGAATCAACACAGGCGAGAATGGATAATCCTAGCTTTCGGGAAAAGGCGCCAGCAGCGGTTTTAGAGGGTGCTCAAAAGCAGCTTAAAGCACTCCAGGAAAAGCGCTTACAGTTAAAATCGCTACTGTAGCTAGGAGTAATAAGAGTAGCGAATAGGTGCATGTAAGGCTCACCAAGAATATCTGCCGGGGTTTGGATGGGTAGAATTTTGAAAATTTTTCTTGATTTCACCCCCTTTACCCTCTAGAGGTGGTTCTTATGAGATCGTTTGAGACGTCTTGTCTTTCGAAGGCCCTCGGCACGCGGGTACTATCGGGTTTGGGGAGTTTGTAGTATGGCGACATCAATTGTATTCATCTGCTTAGGTACCGTTTTTTTGATAGGTTTGCTCTTGGGTGGTATTGCTGAGAGTAATGAGGAGTTTACTTGGGGCTCTGGTCGTTATAGGCCTGTTACTTTAGCATGCCTCCTTGTGGGTCTGATGTTTAGCAGCGATGCTTTTTGGGGTGAGGTGGAACTTGCTTTCCGGGAGGGCATGTTGCATGGTTTGACGTCAAATGCAGCCTGCCTTTTCCTTCAGCTTCTTTTAGCTTACTTTGTTATCCCAGGTCTATTCAGGCAGAGGCCTGTCTACACAAGCGGCGACATTGCTGCTGCTGTCTATGGCGATGTGGCGCGGGCGGCAGTGGGCGTGTGCTCTGTGCTCATGGGCTTAGGTTATATTTTGATTCAGCTGAACAAGATGTGGGTTGTTTGTGATGATTTTTTGGATATTTCTCCTCTTTATTGTGTTGCTTTTCTTCTTATAGGTGTTTTTTCTTACTTGTTTATCGGGGGTTGGCGGGCCATAATGGCCACACGCATACTCTATGTAGGTCTGTCTATTTTATCTGGATTGGTCCTTGTTGGAGGCCTCGTGTATGCTTGTTTTGGTATGGGACATGACCCTGATTTTGTGTTATATAAGCAGGGCTCCTTTATTGGCAACGGAAAATGGAGCAGCTTCTTTGTTAGGTTCTTTTTCTTTTTTTCTTTACCGCTCGTAGATCCTGGTACATTTCAGTGCTTATTGAGTGCTGGAAATGCAAAGAAAGCTAGAAAAATGCTTGTCCATGGTGCCCTTTTAGGTTTCACTGTTTGGAACATACCGGTGATCATAGGGACGCTTTTGGCTGTACTGAATCCCGGTGCTAGCCCCAGTAGCACTCTCCATCAGTTCATTTTTCGTGGACTGCCAGATTGGGCGGTGGGTTTGGTGGTAACGGGCATGATTTCCATTGTAATTTCAACGACGGACGTTTTCCTCCATGTGATCGGTCTTGTTTTTACCCGTGATCTCGTTCGTAGTGTTGTGGATCGGCCCTTGTCGCCGCATCAATACTTCTACATCCCCAGGATTGCTTGTTTATTTTTTGTCCTTTTTATTTTCTTAGTGTTTTGGAGGCTTCCGCTTCTCCTCTCTTTACTGACCGATGTTTATTCTTTTTGGATTCCCATTGTCGGCGTATCGATGACTGCTGCTATTGCAGGAATACGTCTGCATTATCTTTGCTTTTATTCGAGTGCTACTGCTGGGATGTTGACGTATTTTGCTTGGAAGTACATATTTCAGGGAACAAACAATGAGGATGTACTGCTGCCCGCTTTCTTGATCAGTGCCGTCGTTTTCTTTGGGACAGACAAATTTTTGAGGCCTTTCTTAGATTTGGGCTCCTTTCATACCGACAAGCCTAAGTAGTTGCTCAATAAAGACTTGCAATCCCAACATGGGCCTATTACGCTTGTAATCTGAGTTCCAAGAGCGCTTTTTATATGAAACTTTTGGATAAGGTAAGGCGTTTACCCAGTAAGCCAGGTGTGTACTTAATGAAGGATAGGCTAGGGACTATTCTTTATGTTGGTAAGGCGAAAGATTTAAAAAAACGCGTACTTACTTACTTTCAGGCGAGGAACCGTTTGTGGACGCAGCAGCCAAAGGTGGCGGCAATGTTGCCACTGATCTTCGATGTAGAGGTTGCTGTCGTACGTTCTGAGGCCGAAGCCCTGCTGCTTGAGGGGCAACTCATCAAAAAGTGGAAGCCGCGTTATAATACGGATTTTGTTGATGACAAGCAGTTTCCGCTCATCATGGTGGATATGCGCCAAACGCTGCCTCGTTTCCGCTTAGTACGCAGTAAAAGCGATAGCTCCTGCCGTTACTATGGTCCTTATATCCACGGAGGCATGGTACGCCGTATCCTTAGTGCCTTACGCAAAAAATTCGGTATTCTTTTAGCCGATGCACAACCCAAGCTGTGCGAGGATGGCAGGTATTGTCTTTATGATGACGCGCGTTCAAGCCTCTATGGTAACGATAATCACGTAAGCCTTGAGCATTACAAAGAACGCGTTGCGGCTGCTTGTGCGTTTTTGGATGGCCGAGATCAGGAGCGCCTTAACGAGCTTAAGGCCGCTATGCAAGCCGCTTCAGACGCCAGGCAATACGAAAAAGCTGCTCATTTCAGAGATCATATTCAAGCCCTAGAGGAGAGCCTCAACCCGCCTGAGCTTCAGGTTTTGGCTCCTGCGCGAGCACCCCTGCTTGCCTTGGAGCGTCTTCAAGCGCATTTGGGGCTTGAGTGCTTGCCTGAACGTATCGAATGTTTCGATATTTCGCACATCTCCGGAACCTTTGTCGTGGCTTCCATGGTTCACTTTTTCAGAGGCCTGCCAGCGCCCAAGAGTTATCGACGTTTTCGTATCCGTTCTTTTATAGGCAATGACGACTATCGCGCCATGGAGGAGGTCGTAGGCCGTCGCTATACGCGCTTGCAAGCAGAACATAAACGGCTCCCAGACCTCGTGGTGGTCGACGGCGGCCAGGGCCAAGTGCATGCAGCCTTCAAGGCCCTCACGTCCCTAAAGCTACCCGCAATCCCGCTTATCGGCTTAGCTAAGCGCCAAGAATGCCTCTATTTCCCCGATGACCGTCCAGCCCTTCAATTGCCGCTGGAAGACCTTGGCCTGCAGCTCCTTCAGCGCTTAAGGGACGAAGCCCATCGCTTCGCAAATACCTACAGCGCTCAGCTGCGGAGCAAAAAGATCAACGAGTCCTTTCTGGATACCTTCAGCGGCTTAGGCCCCGCTCGAAAAGCAGCGCTCCTAGCCCATTTCAAGGGCCTCAAGGCTCTCAAGAATGCCGACGAACAAGCGCTAGCCGCCGTCCCCGGTATCGGAGTTAAGAGAGCCAAGGAGTTGTACACGTTTTTGAATGAGAGTAGAAGCTAAAAGGCCAAGGGGAGCAAGCTCCCCTTGGATCCCCTACAGGTAGCGATTTATTAAAATACTACGTATTTATAATAAATCGCTACCTGGAAGGCAATACAAGGCCCCCCACGATCGCGAAGCGATCCGGGAGTACTTTATAAATCAGTTCGATCGCGAAGCGATCCGGAGGGGGCTTAGTATTTCCTTTCCGATAGCGATTTATCTAAAATACGCTAGTATTTTAATAAATCGCTATCGGTAGGGGATCCTAAGGGGCACGAGTGCCCCTTAGCCCTATAAACTTCCTTGACATCCCCTTCTTTTGTGCACTACGCTCCTTCCCATATGGTTGCTGTGAATTCGTTGATGGTGCCGCTGGGGACGCGTGCGCTGGAGTTTAGCTTGATGGACCCTAGGACGCGCAGGAGCGTGGGGTTGGATGACTTTGCTGGGGCTAAGGGGTTTTTGGTGGTATTTATGTGCAATCACTGCCCCTATGTGAAGCATTTGTTGCCGCATTTGCCAAAGACTATGGAGTTTTTTCAAAAAAAAGGCATTGCGGTGATCGCGATCAACAGCAATGACGCGAGTGCGCATCCGGATGATGCTCCTGAATTTATGGTGAAACTTGCTCAGGAGCAAGGGTGGAGCTTTCCGTATCTGTTGGATACGGATCAATCGGTAGCCAAGGGCTATAAGGCGATGTGCACGCCGGATTTTTTCCTGTTTGATGGGCAGCGTGGTTTGTTTTACCGAGGGCAGTACGATGATAGCCGTCCGAGTAATGGAAAACCCGTGACGGGCGCTGACTTGATCGCCGCGCTGGAGGCCTTACTTGCCGGGAAAAGCATCCCTCAGGAAAGCCAAAGACCTTCTATGGGCTGTAACATTAAGTGGAGTAAAGGAAATTTTCCGGAGTACTTTCAGGCAGGATCTTGAAGCGCTGGGGGCGATTTTCCCAAAAAAATCTCTAGAGCCCAGTGTTTTAGCGTACTTGGAGGCGCCTGGGCCCTGGGCTATGGCGGTTTCGGGTGGGGCGGATTCCGTTTGCTTACTGCTCTTGTTGTGGGTACATTTCCCGCATCGACGTCAGGATATCTACGTATTGCACGTTCAGCATGGTCTTCGGGGAGAGGCTTCCTTGGCGGAGGCGCGCTTTGTAGCAGAACTTGCTGAAAGCTTGGGGCTTGCGTATCGTGAGGGAACTTTGGCGCCGCTGGGGCTTAAAAAAGTCACCGAAGACGCTTTGCGTCAGGCGCGTTTTCATTTTCTTGAAAAGCACATGCGCTTGCTGGGAGCCCGCGTGTTGCTTTTGGGGCATCATGCGGGAGATGTGGCTGAGAATTTACTCTTGCGCTTAGGCCGAGGCGCGGGCTTGGCTGGGCTTTCTGGCCTAAGGCCGGTGCAGACGCTGCCTACCCATCTGCGTTTGCGGCCGCTTTTATCGTTAGATCCAGACAAGATCAAAAACGCCTTGCAAACGCTGCAGCTTCCTTGGTGCCAGGATGCCAGCAATGCTCAAAACGTGTTCCTGCGCAACCGTTTACGCAACAGCGTTGTGCCGGCTTGGAAGCAGGCCTTTGAAGGCCGTTCTTTATTAGAAGGCGTTTTGCGCTCGCGTAACTTGTTGCAGGAAGCCCATGAAGCGATCGATTTTATTTTGGAGCAACGTGGTATTACGTTAAAGGCTCAGCGCTTAGAGGTCCATGCGTTACAGGGCCTTCCGGTGGCGGCCTTGAGACGTGCTTTGGAAACCTGGCTGTGGCAGCAATTTCCTGAAGGGCAGCCCTTGAATGCTCGGGCTTTCGAAACCTTACTTCAGGCCCTCATCGCTGCAAAACCCTTCAAAATGAGCGCAGGTCGAGGTTTTATTTTTTTGCAAAATGGTTATATGTGGTATGGGGAAAAAGCGCTGTAACCTTTTGCGTCCCAATGGCTTGCGGAACTCAGGTGCATCTTCCCAGCGGTTTTATCCTTAAACGGCGTGCGATACAGCTTGACGTCGCTGCGCCAAGTCCTATCATAGGGGAAATCAGAGATGGCTACCGCGTCTGCGTGGCCTTGGAGGCTTCTCAGCTTTGCTGGGTGCGTTCGGCCATGGGGTCATCCTGTTGGAAAATCAAGAGCGTTGTTGGAATTATTTAAGCAATCAAAAATTTCTTTTAGTTTGTCTGCATCTTGGCCGATGTTATGCTCGGGCGCTGTTGTTTGGGTTCCTCCCTTCCAAGCTGCTTACGCGTATCGACCACAGCACGCACAGGCATCCCCTTTGGAGTGCGTGAGCAAAACCCATTTAAAATTAAAAAATTAGGAGTGAGATAAATGAGCGATCCCCTTGACGAGAGAGAAAAAACCCAAGAAGATCCGGATCGTTTCCAGCCCAAGGTGCTGTTGTTTTGGTCCTTGTTGATGGTGGCGGTTTTTGCTTTGTGGTTTGCCCACGCCCCCGAAGGGAGCCATGTGCAGCGTTGGACCGTGACGCGCGTGCTGGAAGCTGCCGCTGGCGGCGAATTACGTTCAGGCGTTATCAAGGCGGACGCCAGCGGTGGCCCTTCGTGGTATATCATTGAGGGCGAGGCCATGAACACCCAACCCAAGGCCGAAACGCCTGTGGCGGCAGCTCCTGGACAGCGGGTTTTGCAGGGGCTCAAACGTAGCCCTGTAGACCAGGGGCCTGTGATCCGCTTTCGTGCGGAAGGCCGTTTGACCGATCACCGTTTTGAGGAGCTGACCACCGCCTTTAGCTTTAGGGAAAAACCTTCTAGTACGCTGATGATGGATGTCCTGATGGGGCTTTTACCTATAGGGTTTATCATATTTATCGTTTACTTTCTATTCATTCGCCAGCTCAAAATGGCCGGCAAAGGCGCCATGAGTTTTGGGAAAAGCAAGGCGCGTTTGCTCACGCGAGACCGCAAACGCGTCAGTTTTGATGACGTAGCCGGTTGCGCCGAAGCCAAGGAGGAAGTCTACGAAATTGTCGAATTTTTAAAAGATCCCAAAAAATTCCAAAAAATAGGCGGTCGTATTCCTAAGGGCGTACTGATGGTCGGGGCTCCTGGTACTGGGAAAACCCTGTTGGCCAGAGCTGTAGCCAGCGAGGCCGATGTCCCCTTCTTTACTATCAGTGGTTCAGATTTTGTTGAAATGTTTGTCGGCGTTGGGGCCGCTCGGGTACGCGATATGTTTGAACAAGGCCGTGCGAATGCTCCTTGTTTGATATTTATCGATGAAATTGACGCCGTTGGCCGTCAACGGGGCGCTGGCTTGGGCGGCGGCAATGATGAGCGCGAGCAAACCCTCAATTCCATTTTGGTCGAAATGGATGGCTTTGATGGTCGCGAGGGCGTGATCATTATCGCTGCCACCAACCGGCCTGACGTCTTGGATAGCGCTCTGTTGCGCCCCGGAAGATTTGATCGTCAAATCACCATAGACCTCCCTGATCTATTAGGCCGGGAGGAAATCCTCAAGGTGCATGCTAAGAAGTTCAAGGTTGAGGAATTTTTGGACTTGGGCATTGTAGCCCGCAATACGCCTGGGTTCTCGGGTGCGGATCTAGAAAACTTACTCAACGAAGGCGCCCTCATTGCTGCACGCCAGGACAAGGACGCCATCTCGCTGGTTGACCTGGATGAAGCGCGTGAAAAAATCTCCTACGGTCGTGAACGTCCGCGTCTGATGGATGAAGAAGATCGCCGCATCACCGCTTACCATGAGGCTGGCCATGCCGTCGTCGCAGCTTGCATCAAGGATAAAAACCTCCCCGTGCACAAAGTCACCATCATTCCGCGGGGCCAAAGCCTGGGCAGTACGATGTTTTTGCCCAAAAAGGATATTCTTAACCATTCCAAACAAGGCCTGCTTAATCAGCTGTGCTGGTCGATGGGTGGCCGTATTGCTGAAGAACTCACTTTTGGAGACGTTACCAGCGGCGCCAGCGGCGACATCAAAATGGCCACCAAGCTGGCTCGCCACATGGTGTGCGACTGGGGCATGAGTGAGCTAGGCCCCATTGCGTATGGTGAAAATCAAGACCATATCTTTTTGGGCAAAGAAATTAGCCGCAATCAAAATTATAGCCCCGAGACCGCTATGCGCATAGATGCTCAAATCTCAGCGTTTGTCGAGGCTGGCTACACCCGCGCCAAGCAGTTGCTCGAGCTCCACAAGGAAGCGCTGGCCAAAGTAGCCGAAGCGCTCTTGCAATACGAAACCATCGAAGGCAGGCACGTGGACGAAATTCTCGAGTTCGGCTCCATGCGCTCCCCAGTTCTCGATTCTCCCTCCCGCACGGCCTCTCAAAACAAAAGACGCGATGCCGCCGAGGCCGCTGAAGAAAAACGCCGCCTCAAGGGAGCGATGGGGGCGCATCCCGCGCCGTCTCTAGCATAAGGGCCAAGGGGCGCTTGCGCCCCTTGGATCCCCTCCGATAGGCGAATTGTAAAAATGCGATGCATTTTCACAATTCGCCTATCGGTAAGGCGATACAAGGCTCCCCACAGATCGCGAAGCGATCCGGGAGTACTTTTAGAACTGCCTTGGAAGGGCGGTTTTAGCGAAGGAATTTTGACGTTTAGACAAGGAACCTAGCGCGACGTGTGCTGTAGCACTCGAGCGCGAAGGTGACGCCGTATAAACTCAAAAGGCCCAGCTAAAACCGCCCTTCGGGGATCCTAAGGGGACCTAGCGCCCCTTAGCCCTTAGCCCCTTAACCTTTCTACTTCCTCGATAAAGACTTGGCCTCGGTGGGCATAATCGTTAAACTGGTCTTTGGAGGCGCAGGCGGGGCTTAGGAGCACTACGGCGGGGGCTGCGTGGGCGAGGGCGGCTTGAGCGGCGGCTTGGGTGGCCTGGGTGAGAGCGCTGTAGGTGCTGGAGCATTCGGGGCCGAGGAGTTTTTGGAAGGCCTGAGCCGTTTGGCCGATCAGAAAGGCGTGCGTGATCGTAGATTTAAGGATTTGGCAAAAGGGCTCAAGCGGCTCATTTTTATCAGCGCCACCGCCTATCCAAAAAAGAGCTTTTTGAGGAAATGCCTGCAAGGCAGCCTGAGCGGCGTGGGTATTGGTGCCCTTGGAGTCATTCCAAAAGGAGACATTTTGCAGCGTGCGCACCCATGAAAGTCGGTGGGGCAGGGGAGTGAAGCTTTGGGCTGCGGCGGCCAGGGCTTCGATGGGGAAGCCTTCGTGCTGCCAGGCGGCTGCGGCCAAGTGGTAAAGCCGCGTGTAGGGGGCTTGGGAAAAGACGCTGTTTGCCGGTGGAATGGGCCAGGACGCCACGAGCTGTGCTTTTATATTTTGCGAAAAATCAAAAACCGATTCCGTGGCCCAAACGGGCGTCTGGGGGCTGAGCGCCAGGAGTTTTGCCTTGGCCTGGACGTAGGCCTCAAAGGAGCCATGCCAGTCTAGGTGGTCAGGAGCTA
Source organism: Opitutia bacterium (assembly GCA_025363695.1). GTDB lineage: Bacteria > Verrucomicrobiota > Verrucomicrobiia > Opitutales > JANYDI01 > JANYDI01. The sequence continues at coordinate 7,446 of JANYDI010000051.1, read as the reverse complement.
AGTTGGTCCAGAAAATATGTTTTGCGTTAAATTGCTGAAGTGAAGCGGCTTGGGCTGAGCTGATTTCGCACACAGCGATGGGGTTTTGATTTTCAGTAAAATCTACACAAAACTGGGCCATTGGGTAGCCAATATTGCCCACAGCTTGCGCTTTTTGCCCCAAATGGTTGAGGGCATGGGCCAAAAATGCCGTCAAGGTGCTCTTCCCATTGGTGCCGGTGACAGCCCACAAGAGCGCTTCAGGGTGATGCTTTAAAGAAAAATCAAGCTCACCATAACACGGAATATTGAGCGCTTGAGCCTTTAGCAACCAGGGGTGATTGGGCCTAAACCCAGGACTATAAAGGACTTGTTTGGCTTCGTTTGTTAAAAAATTTACTAAATCAACCGTATCCTTGGGCTCTTTTTCATCAAAAAAGCGATAGCTTTGGCCTTTTTTCTCCAACAACGCCGCCAGGGCCTGCCCGCTGATGCCTTTGCCAAAAATAGCGCTGCAGCTCATGGCGTTAGTAAAATAATGTCCTCCGGGGCTTGCAGGCGAAAGTGTTCGTGTCCGGGAAGCGTCTTAAATACCGGGATATGCACAAAATCACCGCGCTCAAGGTGTTTTAAAAAGGCCATGCGCGCTCGCGGGGCATCACGTCTTTGGAGTTCGTAGCTGTGGATCTGCCCGTCTTGGGCGACGCCCTTAAGGAGATATACTGATTTTGTTTCGTAAGGCGGCGCCACCAAACGCAGCGTATGCCCCATTTCAGACAGGGCTGGGGCCCCCCTTTTCCCCAGGGCGCTGAAGCTGAATTTGAGCTCATGAAGGACCTTGAACAGGGGGGTGCCCAGTTGTTGTAGTTTTTGGGGGATACGCCAAGTCCGAACCTCGTGGGTCCAGACGTCTCCTTTGCTCAGCAGCGGGCAGGGACCCTGGTGCAGATAGGGGCCCCAGCTGAAAAGGTTGCTCTTTTGGATGAGTTCTGCTGAAAGGCGTTGTAACGCTTCAGAGGTTTCCTTGAGCGCTGGTTCCAAGATGAGCAAAATTCCCGAAGGCGACAGCAGCTGCGTAAGGTGTTTGAGGAAAAAAAGTTTATCGTCAAATTCGGCCTGGGCGTGGCTTTCATTCAGGCTAAACCCCAGGATGATGAGGTCAAAGGATTCCTTGCCTAAACGGGGATGCTCGGGCCCTACGCGCAGCATCGATTCTCGATAAATCTTCAGCTGGCTACCTGGCCAAAAGGTATCATAACAGGCGCGGTGCAGTTTTTCCAAAGCTTCCAACGCTTGCGCCGAGTGGTCTACCGCGTGCAGTTGCACATGCGCGTAGCCACGACCGCTCAAATACGCCAAGGCACTCAGACCCGTAGCTCCTAATCCGGCACCCAGGTCTAGGATTTTCAGCCCCTGAGCGGATCCCGAAAGCTTGGGTTGCCAGCCTCTGAATTCAAAAAGCTCCTGCAAGGGGTAGCGCAAGCGCACCCAGCTTTGTGGAAAAAAATACAAGCCATAGGCCAAGAGCGTCCACGCGCTCCGATGATAATTCGAAAAATGCTCCGGCCGTTCCGCCGTAAACTGCGTACTCAATGCCCAAACATGCTCCCTCAAGGCCGTCAACGACCGAGGCCCCAGGACATCCTGGGCCTGCTGTGTCCAAAAGGCTTCTAAATATTGGGGATACTGTGGCTTGTTGTACACGCGTGAATGGCAAGAAAGAGGAAGGTAAGAAACGGGCTAAGGGGCGCTTGCGCCCCTTAGGATCCCCTACAGGTAGCGATTTATTAAAATACTACGTATTTATAATAAATCGCTACCTGATAGCATATACTAAGCCCCTCCACGATCGCGAAGCGATCCGGGTGTATTTTATGAACTGCTTCGAGCCGGTTTTAGGGGAGGCATTGGGGGTTCGGACAAGGAAGGGAAGTGCGTAGCGCACTACGGTGCGTGAGTCACTTCCATGACGCCGCCCCAAACCCCAATGCCCCCCTAAAACCATCCTAAGGGGCACGAGTGCCCCCTAGCCCTTAGCCTTTTTCTCCCCTTAGCCCTTTTCTTACATCCATAAATTTATAATTATACCATTTCAGCAAATGCTGCATCCTGCCTGAGACTTCGGGGCGTACGAGCTGGCGTGTATTGTAGAAGTAGATGGGCATGAGCGGCGCACCTTCGAGCAAGAGGCCTTCGGCATCACGCATGAGGGCGCGGCGTTTTTGCGGATCGCTTTGCTGATTGGAGGCTTCCAGTAAGGCGTCATAGCGGGCATCTGTCCAGCCAGCGTAGTTGTTGCTTGCGCGGCTATGCCAGATGGACAAAAATGTGTAGGAGTCCACGTAATCGCCGATCCAGCTGGCTCGAGCGACCATAAATTGCCCCTTCGCGCGGCTGTCTAAATAGACTTTAAACTCCTGATTTACGAGCTCAACCTCAATGCCCAAAACGTGCTTCCAGCTGTACTGGATGGCTTCGGCCATAAGCTTGTGTGAGTCAGCGGTATTGAATAGAATCTCCAGTTTAGGGAAATTTTTACCGCTTGGGTAGCCTGCCTGAGCGAGTAAGTTTTGGGCTTGCTTGGCGTCCTCAGTGAGGCTGTTTTCAGGGGCTTGGTAATGGGGAATTTGAGGGGGAACCAGGCTGTAAGCGGGGTGTTCCATGCCCCCGGTAACCCGCTGAATAAGCGCCTTGCGGTCAATCGCCATACAGAGGGCCCTGCGTACACGCACATCCTTGAGGGCTTCGTGGCGTGTATTGAAAATGTAGTAATAGGTTCCCAAAAAGGGATCCATTTTGAGGTCTCCCGAAGCCTTATACTTTTCCTGGGCATGGCTAGGGACGCAGGTGGCGATGTGAAGTTGTTGGCCCTCAAAAGCACGTTGTTGCGTCTCGGCCTTCATGAAGGCAAAATGGATCCCGTTGAGCGCCAGCGCGTCCCAGTAATGAGGGTTGCGCGTTACATCTAGGTAGCCATTGTGCACTAATTTTTTGGGCATAAAAGGCCCGTTACAGACCAAATTTTGCGTCCAAAGGGCATCTCCGTGTTCGGGAGTGCGGCAGGCGTCCAGGATGTGCTGAGGCAAGGGGCTCCACGCCCAATGGGTGAGGAGGGACAAAAAGTACGGAACGGCTTGACTAAGCGTGAGTTGCAGCGTGTGGGCATCGAGGGCTTTTACCCCTACGGAGCCAAAATCCGAAGTGCTGCCCAAGCGGTAGTTTTGGGCACCCTTGAGCACGTCAAATTGATCGGCATGACGCCCGCTAAGCGAGCGTTTGAAGGCAAAAACAAAATCCTGAGCTGTCAAAGGATGCCCGTCCGACCAAGCGGCTTCAGGCCGCAAATGGAACGTATAAATAGATCCCGTGGTATCGACCTCCCAGCTTTGAGCCATCCCAGGCGCAGGTTCGGGCGTATCCGCTTGTGCAAGAACCAGGCCCTCAAACAGCGCAGCCATAACGCATTGGTTCTCAATGGGAATCAGCAGTTGCGGGTCTAAACTGCTAGGTTCTTCCTCAATACCCATGAGTAAAATACCCGCGCGCGTGGCTTTTTGCACATCCGTGAGCCCACAGGAAGCCCAATAGCCCAAAGCCCCCAGCAGCAGCAGTAGGATCCAGCTGAATCCTCGTGTGCAACAGCCTCCACAGCTTTCGGATTTGTTTCCACAATTCATAATGGCCCGGAGGGTAAAGGGTGTAAGGGTGCCTGTCAAGCGGAAATAAGTGGATGATTTTGCTTAAGTTTGGGCGTGGGGTGACGATGTGTTAGTTAACAATGTAATATTATTTATTATGACAAGTCGAATATCATCCCCAAAAACAAGCTCAACATCCCTGCCTCAAAAGATTAAGTCTGCTGTTTCTGGCCTTTTTACTCGTAAAGCAGGTACGGGTAGAGCGGACGTACGACAAAAAAAGAGAGGGCCCTATACCTTTGAAAAACATCCGGTAACCGAGAGGGATATCGGTGCTACATACGCTGTAGCTGATGTCAAAGCGTATGCAAAGAATCCAAAAGATCTCAAGAAAGTTGCAGCAAACCTTTTAGCCAGTGCACTGAAGAAACAGCATAAGGATAAGCTGGAGGCTGAATTTGATAAGATGTTTGGCTCTGCCGATGGTACTGTAATCGGTAAGACAAATATGAAGTCCATAGAGAGTTACACGAAAGCCTTCAGAAGGGAGCTCCGCGAGATTAATGACAAGCAAGCAGAACAAGAGAAGAAGTTTCCCGGAACTAGTCAGAAAAAAACAGAACGACTAGAAACCCTAACATACCTAGAGAGTCTGGAAGACCTAAAAGACCCGGCTCGTGAAGAAAAAGCACAAACTGATAAAGTAGCACAGCAAGCCCATGACCGCCTTAAGTCTCGGTATGTCAATGAAAAAATTGAGGAGATGCTCGACGATATCTTAAAAAACAACTACAAGGAAGCAGATTTCAAGGCTGTTGTACAAAAAATGAAAATAGATACTGATCCCCTTAATCCCCTTAGTAGCTACGCAAACGCTCTCGTTGCTGATTTCCTTAAGAAGCCATAAGGTTTTCCACTTACCTCAATCCAGAACCCCCCATCCACGCCAAGCGCTGTTTTTATGCCAGGTATCAATAATAAATTACCAAATTTGCCTAAGCCTAACTTAACCAGACAGGTTAGTGAGAAGGAGTGGACGCGTCCATCTGGAAATCCTGAAAATGATAGTCCACAAAAAATAGAGGATTTCGTAGTAACCATACAACCAACAAAGCCCCAGAAGTCGAATGCCATCAAGCAATTGAGTCAAATTAAAGGCCTATTAAAGCACAAGGCAGTAAACAGCGATACTAAAGGGCTTGATAAGCAGAGAGCTTTCATGGAAGGGTTCCTCAAGGGTACCCCTGTAGGAAGCAACCCAATGCCACCTGAATACTCATTAGGAGATCTTTCAAAAGGTATACAAAAAGCTGGTGATAAAAAAGAACTTGGAACGAAACTTAATCATCTATATCAATCAGAGATAAAAAAGGCATATGGAAAACTATTAGAAGAGGAATTTTCAAATATAATATGCCGTTTCACTGACGACAAATTTAGCGATGAGGATGACTTACTCAAGCAAAGCTTTAAGGCCTATGAACGCATTAACGGTAAGACTCCTGGTCTTGATTTAGATGGATATAAAGAAAAAGTTAAAGAAGCGTATATCAATAACCAGTCAAAGCTTATGGCTGAAGCCTATACGAAAGGTATGTTCACGAAGGAAACCCTCATCCATCTGCAAAATAGATTTCCAGATGAAAAAATAGCTCCAGCTTTAACAAAATTAAGAGAAGAGGGACTAACAGGATGTGAAGAAAAAGGAAAAGAAAGAGAAGGAGCGGTAAAAACAGCCGTGAAATTGTTTGCTGAAGAGCACCCAATTAGAAATTCTGGCCCTATCTCAGGAAGTATTCTTGAGCAGTTTACCAAGGCTGTAAAGAATCGTAAATACCCTGATTTCGTAGATTCTGATATTCAATTGCGAAGGGACCAGTTCCGTATGAAATTAAAAATAAGACCAAATAAGAAATAATTCCTCCCCAAGCGCCATTGACTCAACAAGATAAGTTCTTTTATTATGCCCAATCCAATCACAAGTGCAACGTCGCTACCTAAACAAATTCGGTCCGCTGTCAAGTCTGCCGTTTCTGGCCTTTTTAGTCGAAAAACGAGCAAGAGTGAATCAGCGCAACGAGCAAAGGAGTCGACCTCCCCTTCAGGTAAAACTTCTTTGACCAAGAGAGGCATTTACGTCGAGTACACCCCAGATGCCATCAAAGGCCTCTTAGGCAAACCAAGAGAGCTCAAAAAAGTTGCAGCACATTTTTTAAAAAATGCACTGGATCTGGCATATGATAAAAATGAGCTAGTAATGGAATTTAATAAAATGTACGGTTCTGCAGATGACTCTGCTAAGGGGAACGCGGCTTCAAGCCTCTTAAAAAGCCATATGAAAGATCGAGAGAAAGTCCGGGGCCAGATCGAAAAAGAGCAGGCTAAGCGGGGTAAAAAGCTTTCTGAAGCTGATCTGTCGCAAGCCACCTATAATCGCCTTGAAGAGCAGTATGTCGATAAGCGGCTCGAGCAGATATGCAACGCTATTCTAGAAAGTACGTACAAGGAAGCCGATTTCAAGGCTGCTGTACAACAAATGGAATCGAATACTAACCCTCTCGATAACTACGCAAACAGGATTGTTAAAAATTACCTAACCTCCTAGCACCAGCACAATCGCTGCAAACAGCCCTCCTGCCCCCACGAGCCTCTGCGTCAGGGCTTTTTTGCTGATCTTATGCTCATAAATACCCATATACCTTCCAATTAAGGCAATGAGCGCAAGGCTCCATAGGCCGCGGGTATTGTAGGTGATGTTGATGAGGGTGGCCTCGCCGATATAGGCGATAAATATCACTAAAATGAGGGTCTGTAAGGCCGTTAGCCCGCAGCCCCAAAGCAGAAACTTCCAGGCTACTGGGGAGAGGCGGAGCTGCTTGCTTTCCTGAACGCTTTGGAACGCAAGCATAACGAGCGCTGGAAGGCCCATAAACAGCGTCGTATAGGCAATGAAGGGCAATACCCCCAACTGTGGGGCCCAGCGTTCGATCAGGACGTCTGCCAAAGCAAAGCATGCGCAACAAGCCAGGGCCGCGCCTGCCGCCTGAATAAAGGCGGTTTGGGAGCTGTTGTTGCGTTCAGAGGCGCCTAAAAATACAAGCGCGCAGGTGGTAAGCGCTGCTGCCGCCCAGATGTTCCAAGTCAGTGCCTCGTGGGCTAAAAAGGAAGCCAAAAAAGCCACAATCAGCGGTTTTAAGCCCAGCATTGGTGTCATGACGGAAACACTACCCAGCCGTATGCCCCAAAACCCAGCGATTTGGCCCACAAAGGTAATGGCCACCACGCATCCTGCAGCCAGCCAGCAGTGCGGATGCGGCCCCAAGTAAACACAAAACGGCAAGGCTAGGGCCGCCATCATGAGGTTGGAAAACATCAGGGATTGCCCCGGCCTGGCGCCTTCGTTAAAGGCCCGCTTGAGCAACAGAGCCGACAAGGCATAGACCCCTCCAGCGCACAGGCCGGGCAGTAGTTTGAGCAACAACGCTGAGTTCATGGTTTTAAAAGCTGAAAGTTGAAAGGGCCAAGGGGAGCTCGCTCCCCTTGGATCCCCTTTCCGATAGCGATTTTGCAAAATACTACGTATTTTGGCAAAATCGCTATCGGGATAGGACATACAAGGGCCTCCACAGATCGCTTCGCGATCGGCCATTATTAGACTTCTTTCGAAACTGGACTTTTGATCAAATTAAAACCACAAAATGAGAGCCCTGCAGGGGCGAATGCTTGTCAGCCCAGGGCTTTAGCCCTGGGTTTTGGCATAGAAAAAAGATTTAGAGCCCTACAGGGGCGATTCATTAAACCTGATATATTGCCCATAGTTAATTTTTAG
>JANYDI010000049.1 GCA_025363695.1 Opitutia bacterium | reverse complement strand
AGCCGACGCCAATGCCACGCTTACTGGAATTACGAATACAGCCACCGTCAAAGGCAACGATTATCTGGGCGGCATTTCGGGTTACATAGCAGGCATACTCACAGGGAACACGCTTGGTAGTAGCGGAAACATTACATCCACAGGCGGAACGGGCACCAACATAGGGGGCGTTGTCGGTTATACGGGTGGTGCTGCAAGCATTACGGGAGCCACCACTTCGGGCACCATCAGCGGAGTAAGTAACGTAGGCGGCGCTATTGGAGATTCAAATACAACCGCCTCGATTACGAGCTCTAGTTACAACGGGACACTTAGCGCTAGCGCAAATAATGCAGGGGGTATGATCGGCCTGTCCAGCGGCGACGCCACCCTCAATGCAGATACCATTAGCGGCACTATATCGGGGGTCGACAACGTCGGCGGTGGCATCGGCCTGGCCGCTAGTAATATCACCATTAACAACGCTACTACGAACAACGCCTCCATCAGCGGCCGCAGTAACATCGGAGGCCTGGCCGGTAATGTAACGCAACAACTGACTGTCAACACAGCCACGGACGCGGGCAATGTTTCGGGCACCGGCGACAATACCGGCGGCATCGCTGGCAACGTCTTTGGAAACGCGGATATTACTAACGCCACAGTCACCGCTAACCTCAACGGCATCAATAACTTAGGCGGCATTATTGGCAGCAGCAACACAGCCTCTATTACCAACTCATCTTACAATGGAACACTTAGCGCTAGCGAAAACAATGCAGGGGGTATGATCGGCCTGTCCAGCGGCGACGCCACCCTCAATGCAGATACCATTAGCGGCACTATATCGGGGGTCGACAACGTCGGCGGCGGCATCGGCCTGGCCGCTAGTAATATCACCATTAACAACGCTACTACGAACAACGCCTCCATCAGCGGCCGCAGTAACATCGGAGGCCTGGCCGGTAATGTAACGCAACAACTCACCGTCGACACGGCCTCCAACACAGGCGATATCACCGCCACCGGCAATTCCGTTGGCGGTATTGCTGGTAATGTTACAGGCATTGCCAACATCACAGCGGCCACGGTTAATCGCAGCCCCAGCGGCGTGACGATTGCAGGCGTTGGAAACGTGGGCGGCCTGCTAGGAACGGGTGGCGCAGTCGTTAACGTCACGAATTCTGGATACACGGGCACCCTCACCTCCTCTGCAGCCAACACAGGCGGCCTTGTCGGGGCCGCTACTGGAGCGGCAACCATCAGCGGCAGTAGTTCTTATGGCAACATAACCGGCACCAGTGATGTTGGCGGCATGCTGGGCCTGGGTAGTGGAACGGTGAATATTTCTTCGTCGAATCGTACCAGCGGAACGGTTACGGGGTCCTTGGATCGCGTCGGTGGCCTGGTCGGGACTTCCGTGGGCGACGCCACCCTCAGCAGCGACACCATTGGCGGCTCTATATCCGGAGCCAACAAGGTCGGCGGCGCCATTGGCTTCGCCGGCAATAACGTCACGATGAACAACGTTAGCAACACGGCCTTTGTCTCAGGAACCTCATACATCGGCGGCCTCCTAGGCGCTAACACTAGCGGAAATATCACCATAAATACAAGCAGTAACAGCGGAACCCTCGCCGGAACTCTCGACTACGTCGGCGGCCTCGTCGGTTACGACAACAGCAGCGGAACCCTCACCTTCAACGACATCCAAAGCTCCGGAAACGTAAGCGGCCGCAACTTTGTCAGCAATCTCGTCGGCTACAAAAACTGGAGTGGCAACATTGTATCCAATATAGGAAGCCATAATGTCGGCACAGTTACGACTACAGGCGACAACCTCGAATCCGTAAACTTATTACAATCAGGAAATCTTGAAATTTACCACGACGGCCCACAAGTCTCCACCTTGGGCCACGTATCCATGCTAGCAGGATCCGCTCAGGAATTTTTCTGGCTCAGCAAAGCCAGTGACGTCCAAGATATATCCATTAATACAAGCGGTAACTACCTTATATTTAAGGACATAAACCTATCATCCATAGGCAACTTCACCCCCATCAACACCTTTAGCGGCTCCCTCGATGGCCGAAACCATAACCTCACAAATCTCAGCATCAGTTCCGCAAGCAACAACATCGGACTCTTCAGCGAAACCACCGGAAACACGTCCTTCAAAAACTTCGGTATTAGCGGCACGGTTACAGGCGGCAGCGTCACCGGCGGACTCATTGGACAATCGCTAGGCAACCTCAGTATCGACAATGTCCAAACAAATCTTAATGTTACAGGCACTACAAGCGTTGGCGGACTCGTCGGGAAAAGCCTCGGCAACACAAGCATCAGCAACACCACACAACAAGGCAGCGTCACCGGAAGCTCCAAAGTCGGCGGCTTCTTAGGTGAAGGCTCCTCCGGCTCCATTCAAATCAGCAACAGCAGTAACCAAGGCAGCATTACAGCAAGCGCCGACATCAACAGCAACAGCTACGCCGGTGGCTTTATTGGATACAACGACAGCGCCGCTGCCTCCATCGTCACCAGCAATAACTCCGGAAACATCAGCGGATCCGGAAAATACATAGGCGGATTCATCGGCTATGATAACAGCAATCTCAATACACGCTTACAAGGCGTAACAAACACAGGCGCCCTGAGCGGAAGCGACAAGGTCAGCGGCCTATTAGGCTATAAAAACCCCAGCGGAACCCTGCAAATCAGCGTCCTCCCACACAGCACCGGAAACATCATTCTCAATAGCGGCAGCAACAAGGACACCCTCCTGATGCGCAACAGCGGCGATGTAGAAATCAACTACAGCACCCCCAGCCCCTTAAGTCCCTACCACAATTTCACCACCATGCTCACCGGCACGCTTTTTGAGCTTTACGCCCCCTTACCCGTAAGCCCTGCCCCCACCCCTATCGTCTTTTCGCCATCCTTCTTCAACCCCACTCCCGCTCCTATCACAATCCCTATCACGCCAACGCCGCTTCCTGACCTCACTCAAGGAAACGAGTTCATCCTCGATCTCGAAGAAGACATCGGCACCGCCCAGCCCTCTATTTACGAAGAAACCTGGGACCAAGCAACCACGGGCATTGTTATCCAGGACACCAACGAACCCTAAAAATAACTACGCTTCTAGCAAAAACCCCTCAATCACCCCCAGCGCATCCGCTCCCGCATCTTCCAGCACCAAATGCCCAGCATCCGCGTAGGTACGCACATCGGCATGAGGAAAACGCTCGCAAAAACGCTGCAAAATCGCCCCTGTAAAGCAAAAATCCTTCATCCCCCAACACAAAAGCATGGGATGCTTCTTAAACAACGCCAGCCCCTTGTCCAATTGAGCCAAGAACGGAAAGCTCGGATGCCGCTCCGTTACAGGGATATCCCGTAAAAATCCCCAAATACCTACCCGCTGCGCCCAAGAGCCATAAGGACAACAGTAGCCCTGCACAACCTTAGGCTCCAAAGGCTGCACAACCCCTTGGCGCATAAGCCCTTTTGAAAACGCCCCCAAGCCCCGCACTAGCAAAGGCCCCCAAAGCGGCTGCCGACACAGCGCTATTTGCCAAGGCAAAGTCCATCCTTGAGCAAAGGCCCCTGTATTCAGTAATACGATCTTCCCGACACGCTCCGGACGCCCCATCGCCCACAACAACCCAATCGGCCCCCCCCAATCATGTAACACTAAATGAACCCGTTTCAGCTCCAAACTCTGCACCAGCTGATGAATATGGTCGACGTGGTTCTTCAATCGATACGGATGCCTCTGCGGCTTATCCGAAAATCCACACCCAAGATGATCCGGTGCAATGCAGCGAAAACGCTCCCTTAACTTTATTATTAAATTCCTATATAAAAACGACCACGTCGGATTCCCATGCAAAAATAAAACAGCCTCCCCAGCTCCCTCATCCACCAGGTGCATGTAGTACCCTTCCCCTACGCGAACATAGTTTTTAGCATTATTCGCAAAGGGATACAAGGGGCGTACCAACGGGTCCAAAGTCAACATAAGCGACACACTAAATCAAGCCCGTTTTAAAAAGGGCCAAGGGGCGCTTGCGCCCCTTGGATCCCCTTTCCGATAGCGATTTATTAAAATGCTGGCGCATTTTAGATAAATCGCTATCGAGAAGCCTATACAAGGCGCCCTCCAGGATCGCTTCGCGATCGAACGTCATTTACTACAATCCCCCTCCCGCACAAGCACGCTGTCCTTTTCCATAGCCAAAAAGCCATTGGCCCTCAAGGAAAAATTCAACAACAAACCCATGCTCAAACAAAAAATTAGCCTTCTCATACAACCCGAAGAACACATCGCAAAAACACGTATTTGTCAATCAAAAATTTCTAAGCTGGTGAAGTGTGTTTTTAATCAACAAGTTACACCTCTTTCCAATCCTTCATCAGGTATTTTATTAATACCAGTTTATCATTTACTCAGTAAATTTTTTTTAAAAAATACTTGACGTATAAAAATTTTTCCACTACGCTGGGTATAATCGAAGGACTTATCGGCTGGCCAGTTGAAACCGAAAAAACCCGAAACCATCATGAACTCCCTCAATCTTGCTTTACTTAAGCTTGAATCAGCCCTTGCTTTACTCGAACTTGAATTAGTCCTCGCAGATCGGAAACTAAATGCCTCCGCTGAAGAAACTAAGCCCCTACCCCGTCTCGATATTCTTTCGCGCGAACTTAAATCTTTTTTACGCGAATTTGAATCAGCCTTCGCAATGCGAATACCCTCCGGCATAACGCGTATAGCGGAGCCTGGACCCACAACTCCCGTTTATACCCGGGAACTCAGCACCCTCCTTTTGTTCGCTTTGTGTAGGCTGTCCACCCTACGCTCTCCGAGCTTCGGGCGGCACGCCGGTGTAGCTCGTAGAGCGAAGCCCGGACCCACCTTTCGTACCAGGGAACTCACTACCCTCCTTTTGCGCAGACGTAAGCTCCGTATTGGGCCCGAGAATTCAAGGTGCTGAACACACATTCTCGGGCGTTATAAATTTCTAAACTAAAACACTAAAAGCTCCGTAAGGGCGATTCTCGAGATTCCGATAAACCTTAATAAAATCAATAAAATCGCCTAAGCACACCCACCAAAGCCTAAATTTAATAAATCTCGAGAATTGCCCTTACGCCACTTAAAAAAAATAAAAAATCCGATGAAAACACTTCACCCTTAAAGCCCTGGACGTCAAAGTCCAGGGCTTTTTTATGGAAATTTCCCTCAAAATCCGAAAAATATACCATAAAACCCAAAGATATAACATAACACCTTTAACCCCAGAACACACTTCTTGATAGGCGATTTTCATAAATGCGCTAGCATTTATGGAAATCGCCTATCAATAGGGGGTCCTAGGGGGTGCAAGCACCCCCTAGCCTAGCCTCCCCCTGCAGCCACTACTTCGTCCTGCCGCTTGGGCTCATTTTCGAGCTCGAAAAAGCCCTGGAGCTGCCGCAAGCGCGTAGGATGGCGCATTTTGCGTAGCGCCTTTGCCTCTATTTGACGGATACGTTCTCGGGTGACGCCAAAGACGCCGCCTACCTCTTCGAGGGTCCGTGGATAGCCGTCTTTGGTGAGGCCAAAACGCAAGGAAAGCACATCGCGTTCACGCTTGGTAAGGCTGCCTAAAACATCGACGAGTTTTTCCCTCAGCAAGCTCGAAGCCGTCATGTCGTAGGGGTCTTCAGCACTTTTATCCTCAATGAGGTCTCCAAATTCCGTATCCTTACTTTGCCCTACCGTACTCTGCAAACTAATGGGCTGCTGAGCCAGCTTCATGATCGTTTGGACGCGCTCCAGCGGCATTTGCATTTCCTCAGCAACTTCTTCAGCCGTCGGCTCGTGGCCAAACTCCTGCAGGAGTTGCTTTTGGACTTGCGTCACCTTGTTATGCGCCTCGATCATGTGCACCGGGATGCGGATAATGCGGGCCTGGTCGGCAATGGAACGTGTAATCGCTTGACGTATCCACCACGTCGCATAGGTCGAAAATTTATAGCCGCGCGTGTGCTCAAATTTTTCCACGGCCTTCATCAGCCCCATATTGCCTTCTTGGATGAGGTCTAGGAAGGACAAGCCGCGATTAGTATATTTTTTTGCAATACTAATCACCAGGCGCAAATTCGCCTCAACCATCTCCGTTTTGGCTTTATGAGCATCACGCAGGTGACCACGGACCTCTGTAATCAGCTCCATGAGCAGCTGAGGCTCCAGGCGATATTCGTAATGAATGGCCTGTAGACGCTCGTGAATGGCCTGGGTATCAATCTCTCTGTGACGTTTTGTGGTCGCTTTTTGAGCCAAAAGCAAACGCGCCGTGGCGGCTTCGATTTCCTTGACCACGGGCATCATGGTTTCCAGGTATTCCTCGAAAACTTTAACCTTAAAGCAGAATTTCTTAAAAATGGCCTTCAGCGCAACTTCCTGCTTTTTAAAATTGGCCAAAGCTTCATCCCTAGCCTCTTGTGACGCTTCATTCCAAAACGCATCCCAAAGCTTTTGAAGTTTTTCTTCGATACGCTGAGCCTGATCGGCGTATTTACTGAGGGCCTTAAAATAGCTTTCGCGGCTCTCTATTTTTTTATCGACCACAACACGATCAAAACGCTCTTGCCGGTTGACCAAACGACGCGCGATATCAATCTGATATTTCGTAGTCAGGCTCAGATTAAATAGGGTAAAATGCGCCGCTTTTTCTGCGGTTTCTATGCGTTTAGAAATGCAAACCTCTTGTTCCCGCGTCAGCAGGGCCGAGCGCCCCATCTGCTTAAGGTACATGCGGATGGGGTCATCGACCGATCCCATGCTCGTATTGCGCAACTCTGCTTCTTCGTGCTCCTCGATGCGTCGCTTATATTTGTCGACTTCCTCGTTGTCCAGGATATCAATTTCAAGGTTCTCAAGCACAGAGACGACATTCTCAATCTCCTTTGCCGATTGAATATCCTCAGGCAAGGCCTCATTGATATCCTTATAGGTCAAATAACCCTGATTACCAGCGAGTTGTATCAACTCGCGTATCTTGATGTTCAGCTCCTGACTTCCAGGGATCTGCCCATCATCGAGCGGGTCCAGGGTCATGACCTCCAAAATAGCTTCTTCTGTCTTTGGCTTATTCATCTATTGGGTTACGAAGGCAAATTTTTCTACTAAAAAGCTTACGAAACCAGGCAGGTTTCAATAAATTGGGTCGGGTTTTGGATACATGATCTAAGCATAACACGTTCCTTTTGCAAGGCATTTAATAGGTCCAAACGCGTAGGATCCTCTTTTTCGATAGCGAGATTAATCTCCTGCAATCGAAGCTTACAATATTGGACAAACAATGCGCGTATCGCTTCATAAACATGATCCTTTAAATGGCTTCCTTCCTGGGCCAAAAGCGTATAAATATGCTGCTTCTCTGAATCCTCCAACCCCAAAGCTTCGAGCGACTGAGGGCCTTGCCATAGCCCTTGACGCTGCGCTGAAAGCAATTTTTTCAGAAGAACCCCCCACAGGCGATCTTGCCGAACCCATTGTGGATCCACGGCTTGGGCAATGCGCTGTGCCAAGTCTTCATGGTGCAGAAAGACGAAAAGTAACTCAAATTCCGGATTTGTCAAGAGTTCAGTTGTTTTTTCTTGACTTCGACCTCGTTTATAAGACGGCGGCTCTGAAGCCATCTTGAGTGTATTTCTTCTTTTAGAGAAGACGGAAAAAAAGCGCTTAAAATCCACCTCCAAGGGCTCCAGCGGCAAACGCGTTCCTCGTGCCACCTCCTCCAGTGCTGACTGCTGCCAAATGGCTGACGGAATCAGCGCTATCACAGCATAAAGCGCCTCTAAGCCTGTCTGCCTGCGGGTTGCAGAACTCAGCGCATCAACAGTCAAATACGCCTGCGTGGCAAAGGCAATCGGGCTGGAGGCCTCCTTCAGATAGGCCGCAAACCCTTCAGTCCCATGCGCCCGCAACCAAGCATCCGGGTCACTGCCCTGCGGAAGCGTTAAAAAACGTGGCTCCAAGCCCGCCTCAAGGGCCAAGGGCAATAGGCGTAAAGCCGCTTTTTGGCCGGCAGTATCGCCGTCTAAAAAGCATACAAATTCATTTGTGTAACGCTTAATCAATAAAAGCTGCTCCGGCGTCACCGCCGTTCCCTGAGGCGCTACGGCTGTAGCAATACCACATTCCCACAAACGCAAGGCATCCAGCTGCCCCTCCACCATAATTAAAGGCCAAATACTTTTGCCCCCCGGTAACAAACCTTTTTTGGCCTCCTGCAAGCCAAAAAGCACCTGGCCTTTTTTAAAAATCGGCGTCTCTGCTGAATTGATATATTTCGCCTCAAACGTAGGATCTTCCTTGGGTGTCAGGGTCGTCTGGCGCCCCGTAAAGGCAATCACTCGGCCCTGAGCATCCGCAATAGGAATCATCAAGCGCCCGCGGAAACGGCATTTAAAGTAATGAGGATCCGTATCCTTCGTATAAAAAAGCCCACTTTGGCCCAGCTCCTGGCTATTGAAGCCCTTTTGCTTCAAATACGCCGCCAACACTGTTGGCTGCACCGGCGCAAAGCCAATCTGAAACGCCTTGGCTGTTTCCAGGCGAAACCCACGCTCATTTTGCCAATAATCCTGGATAATCTTTTGCTGTAAAAACTCCTTATGGAAAAACCCAACGGCCTCCACATGCAGCTGCTCCAAAGCCCGCCGCAAGGAACGCTGCTCCACCGAAGGCCCAGCGCTGCCCTTCTCATACTCCAAAGGAATCGAAAACCGCTGCGCCAAGTGCTCCACGCTTTCCTGGAAGTTCATGTTTTCCATCTTTTGGATGAACGCAAACACATCGCCACCCTCGCCGCTACTAAAACACTTAAAAATCCCCTTTTGCGGCAACACATAAAAAGACGGCGTCTTTTCAGGATTAAACGGACTCAGGCCCCTATACTGCCCCCCAGCCGCCTTTAACCCCACGTACGCCCCCACCACCTCACAAAGATCCGCTCGCTGCCGCACCCGATCAAGAGTCTCCTGTGTAAACTTCGCCACGCCGCCAATCTATCCATCCCCGTTCAATAAGCAATGATTTTTTTAGGGCCAAGGGGACGTTGTCCCCTTGGATCCCCTTTCCGATAGCGATTTTGAAAAATACTACGTATTTTGGCAAAATCGCTATCGGGTAGGCCATACAAGGCACCCCACAGATCGCGAAGCGATCCGGGTGTATTTATCGAATTATTCAAGTCACACTTAAGGAGGCCTGAAAGGCCGGCAGATCGTAGCCCAGGGCGTAAGCCCTGGGTTTACAGGTGATTTTTTTTTGAGCCCTGTAAGGGCGGCACTAAAACGTAAATACGAGTGTCGCCCC
>JANYDI010000120.1 GCA_025363695.1 Opitutia bacterium | reverse complement strand
CCAAAGTGTGGTCTTGATTATTGGTTAAATTAATAGGATTTATCAACCCTAACAGATTCCTTAAAACAGGTTTTAAATTTAATTGTTCACACGCCTTAGGTTGGCTCAGATGAATGATTTTTTCTTCACAGAACCTAGTATATGCTTTCCGATAGCGATTTATCTAAAATGCGCCAGCATTTTAATAAATCGCTATCGAAAGGGGATCCTAAGGGGAGCGAGCTCCCCTTGGCCCTTTTCCTTTTCCTTTTCCTTCAACTTCAACGTCACCTTAGGGAGCAACGCGATAATTCCCCAAAAGTCTCCCAAGTCCCGTAGTTTCAGAATGCCCATCCATTAAGAAGGTGCCTGAGTTTCCTGAATCTGGCGTCAGGGTTAAGAGCTGCAGGCCTTCGGACCCCTTGATATAAAGCAGCGTGATTTTGAGCGCCCTTCCATTTTGTTCATAATGGGTTGTTGCCCGCAGAAGCACTTCTCCGCCAACGTCTGGGGGGCTGTAGGCAATAATGACCTCATGGTCATCAAAAGTCATCGTCATCTCTCTGCCTACGGCTAGAACATCCGGACGGGAAGACTGCGTTATGTAGAGGATTAAACGCCTATCCTTCAGAAGGGCGAGGCTGGTATCCTCGCCCAAGGAAGCGGCATCCAAGGAGGCATGGGGGGCATCCTGAAAAGGCATTAAAACCTCCGGTTGCAGCATATAGTAGGTTTGGGCCTCGCCTGTAAACGAGCTTGGGCTATCGCCCGTTACCAACCAATCGGCACGCGCAATGCAGCAGGTCAAAAAAACCAGCAAGCAAGCAAGGGCACGCACGTATCGATTCATAATTCTCAACGCTATCACGTCCTGCTGGTGAAAGTCAACAAGGAAGTTCTGGAGCAGGCAGGAGCTTGTGTTGAAATAAAAATTTTATTGACATAAAATAAAAAAACACTTAAGGTTTTTAATTATTTTTTATGAAAAAAACAATATTTCACCTGATTAATATAATGTTAGCGGTGAGCATTTATGCAGCTCCCGTTATTCCATTGGACAAGGCTTTGTTTAACCTAACACCCGAAGCATGCAAAGCGATTTCAAAGCTTGTTTTGGAGAGTAACCTAGAAAGCAAAACGAAAGATTACCTTGTTCGCGTAATCGTCTCACAAAGAATCAACCCAGCCGGGAAGCTTACGGCAGTAGGATTCCTTGCTGAGATCATGAACGCCCTAGAGCAGCAACGTGAAAAACTCTCCAGCGAGGAAGGCTATCTTTCCTTGATTAAAATCAAGGAAGATCGTTACTTCGATATGGACACTCAGCCCTTCATGCTCAAAGGAACTCCCCATGAAGCTGCCATGGGTGAATATTATAAATCCGAGAGTAAAACCATTCAGGCTATGGCAGAACTTTCCTTAGGAGATGCAAAAAAAGGCACTATTACTCAGTTTGACAGCGAATCCGCTTTCTTTGCTGTCCATATACCGGGAGAATATTTCAGATTTCACCAAAGACCTCCCGCTGGCGATCAACTCCTGAGAGTTGTCACTTTAGACGAAGAGCAAGACTGCATTCGCCCCAAATGGTACATAATCCATGACAACCGTAGCGTGGAAACCCAGCACAATAGCCTCGTGCTGAGCAAAAACACCCCATTCATGGACGAAGACAAAAGAATCTATGACAACCCGTATGGGTACACTTACTTAGTCTCCGGAACTGAGCATATTCCTACAGGCATGCTACCTAATGCGTTAAATCTTATCGCCAACATTGACGCCCTTACCTGCATAAAAGAAGAAATAAAAAACGACCTAAAGTCGGCAGATATCGTGAAGCTATTAGGAGGTCAGATCGACGCTTCCCTTCAAAAAATCATTGAAGAAGCGGCCTTTGACGCGCTAGATACCAACCCAATCGACCTCATCTCTGATAGGCTGGCTACCCTCTTCTACTCCGAGCCCCCGCTTGAAAAACTCTCAGGACTAGGCAAGCTCTTAAACGTTTCCAAATTAAGGAACTTTACCCAGCAATGCAAAGCCGATCAAAGGCGCTACGCGTTCATAAAATCGCTCTTTGAGCCCCTCATCGAAAAAAACCCCATGGCCAAGACTCTGGTCATCACGCTCCCCTCAACGCCTCTTGAAAACTACCTACTCTTCATTGCTTGCTTAGAAAAGCAAAGGGCGCTCCTTCATGCCCATGAAACGGAGCTCATACAGGAAATTGACAGCGAAATAGCCGCCGTTGAGGAAGCCGCCATGCAACTCATCTGCACAAGCGACTGGGGCATCACCACCCGCGCTGAGCTGGAAAAACAATGGGAAGCAGGCAGAGCCTGCGTTGTTGCCGGAAGCACACAAGGCAAAAATGCCAGGAAAAAAGCAGCAAAAAAACAAAGCCCAGCAGAGATCAAAGCAAAAAATATACTCCTAAAACAACAGGATCAACAGCTTGCCTTCAAAGGGGCTCTTCAGCAAGAGCTCAAGCGCCACAAAGAAGGATTTGCTGATAAATTTAAGCCGCTTGTTAAATCCGTACAGCGTATCTGCCAAAATTACGACCTCACCTTTCAACAAAATTTTGGCAAAGGCGACCACCTCAAGCTCAAGTTCGACTCTGGAGCCGTTGTCCTACCCACGCACGACCGAGGCAAGGGCCTCTGCCACAAGATCATTCGTCAACTGGAAAATGTCTTGTTAGAGAGCTTTGGTAGTAGAAATTAAGTGTTGAAAGGGAAAGGCCAAGGGGACAAGTCCCCTTGGATCCCAGAATGGGGTTTTTAGCGGGGCCTTTTGAGTGGGGACAGTGTCACCTTCGCGCTCGAGTGCTGTAGCACACGTCGCGCTAGGTTCCTCGTCCGCACTCAAAATTCCTCCGATAAAAACCCCATTCCAAAGCAGTTCTAAAAGCACTCCCGGATCGCTTCGCGATCTGTGGGGGGTCTTAGTATCTCCCTACCCGATAGCGATTTACTTAAAATGCGCTAGCATTTTAATAAATTGCTATCGGAAAGGGGATCCTAAGGGGCGCAAGCGCCCCTTAGCCTTTCAGCCCCTTAGCCTAAATTCTCTAAAAAAAGCCTGGGCATTTGTTCTACCAGGTAGAAGGGGAGCGAAAGAAGTTGATAGGGACGCGCTGGATAATCGGGAAGGTTAATTATTCCATCAAGAAGGCTAGGCATATCAGCGTTAAATCTTATACCATAAACGCCGTGTTTTTCCTGAAGAAAGTAATGTAAGGACTTCAGCCGTCCGGTTTTCCCAGCTTTTATTTCTATAGGGACAATATGGGTTTCGTACTGCCATAGGTAGTCCACTTCAGCCGAGGCCTGAGTGTGCTCACGCACCCAGTAGTAGAGTTCTGGTTTTTGATGAGGGCTGCGGAGCAAAGCCTGGCCGATAAATTGTTCTGCAAGGCTGCCGCGGTTGATCCAGGACCAATCCGGAGCGTGGAGGAGGAAGCGCTGGGTCAGCCCTAGACTGGTACACAGCAGGCCAATGTCCAAAAAAAGCCCCTTAAAGGTTTTGGTGTCGATTTGGGCCCTCAACGGCAAGCCATTAGCGGCGCTGTGGTAAACCAGGTATATGACTCTGGCCAGCGTCAGGCACTCAAGGGCTGCTTTCACCTGGGCAGATTTACTTTCAGAATCTAGGTGCGTATACTTGATTTTTTGACCTATTAGGTTGGGAAAGGTCTGAAATACACGCCTGAGTAGCGGCATAGCTTTGATACGTCCGTATTTATAAAAATCTTCTTGGTAGCCTTGCAGGAGACTTTGCTTGATCGTATCGGCTTCTTCAAAGCTGCGCTGTGTTGCGTAGCTGGCAACGACTTCTGGCATGGCCCCTATGAGCCAAAATAACTTAACGGCTTCTAGGCAACGCTCATGCAGGGGAAGCGGGATAGGTTCATGCCGATGAAACGAGCGCATCCATGAAACCAAGTCAGCTTCCCCCATCGCGATCAGGAAGTCCTCAAAGCCAATGGGGCCTAAATGAAAATACTCAATACGGCCCAAGGGGACTGAAAATTCTGGCTCCGCGAGGGTAAACTCCAGCAAAGATCCTGCGGCAATAAGCGGCAACTCAGGGCATTCCTCATAAAAGTAGCGCAGGACCTCTATAACCTTGGGCATGGCTTGGATTTCATCCAAAAATAAAATCGCCATTTTGGGATCAATGGCTTGCTTAAAATGAAGACTCAGGTGGCTCAGGATTTTTTTAGGATCCTTGCTTTTGAAAAACTCAGCATGCTCAGGATAGCGCTCAAAATTAAGCTCTAGGCAGGAACGCTGGCTCAGTTTCGCAAGATCACGTACCAAGCTGGACTTCCCAACCTGTCTGGCTCCTCGAATGATGAGCGGCTTGCGTCCGTCTTTGTTCAGCCAACCCAGGAGTAAATGGACTTCAGAACGCTCGATATGTAGGGCATTTCTCATCAATCCGTCCATAATAAGGGGGTGTTATTGTCTCAGTCAAGACATTTTCAGGGGGTCATTATGTCCGTTATTGGATTTTTTTAGGGGGTCATTATGTCCGAACTTAGACTTTCTAATGGGGTCTCCCAAGATACCGCTTGCGCGTATCCTGAGGGAGCCGTTCAAGGGCGTAACGCAGCATCACCCTGGGCATACTGCCGGCATGGGCCTCCAAAAAGGCAATGAGCTGCAAGGGGTTGCGTTTTCCGGCTTCACGCAGCATCCAGCCTGTCGCCTTGTGGATGAGGTCGTGAGGGTCCTTCAGGAGCAGCTCTGAAATGCTAAACGTAATGTCCAGCTCACCCGCTCGGATATCCGCCCACGTGGCCACGATGGCGATCCGGCGCTCCCAAAGGTTTGCCGATTGGGCCAAGGTAAACAAAGGCGCCTTGTCTTGATTTCTTAAATGGGCACCCACGATGCGATGCGCAGAAGCATCGACCAAGTTCCAGTTATTGACGCCGGCCAGATGGTCCAGGTAAAAGCGATAGTACGCAGCTTTGCCCGCTAGGTCTGCAGCCTGGTAATGCTGGACCAAAATAAGCAGCGCCAAAAGACGCTCTTCGTTAAACGCTGAACCCAGCAGCGCATCTAACCAATCTAAGCTTAACTCTTTAAATTGCTTTGCGACCTTACGCAAGCAAGGCACAGGGACCCCCATAAATTTATCGTGCTGAGCATAATCCCCAGGCCCGGTCTTAAAAAATGCCGTAGCCCTTTGCGGGCTCATCGTAGCAGCGGCTTTAAGGAGCGCCGTAATGTGCGCCGTCATGCACCGCCCCTCCACAGCAGCTTCATCACCAAGATGCACAGTGCGAAAAAAAACGTTAGCCCATTGGCCACCATCAAGGAAGGCGAGCGAATGATAACTCCATAAATCAGCCACAGCAAAACCCCCACGCAAAACAAAGCGTACATCCCCAAAGAGATATCGTCTGCCTTGCGCGTCTTGTAAAGATGCCATATCTGAGGCACAAAGGAAACCGTTGTGCAAAAAGCAGCAATAAATCCGATGATTTCGATGAAATCATTGCCGGGTCCGGAAGCAATCAACATGACGCCATTGTTGGCGAGAGGGAGGAGATTGTCAAGCCGCCTTCGTAGGTGTTTAAAGTACAGGGCTAAGGGGCGCTTGCGCCCCTTAGGATCCCCTTTCCGATGACGATTTATTAAAATATTACATATTTTAATAAATCGTCATCGGGAAGCATATACTAAGCCCCCCACAGATCGCTTCGCGATCGCATTTAAAGAATCCTAGCTATTTCATTCAAACCACAAAATGAGAGCCCTGAAGGGGCGAATGCTTGTCAGCCCAGGGCTTTAGCCCTGGGTTTGCGGCAGAAAAAAGATTTTGAGCCCTACAGGGGCGACACTCATACTTTCTGGAATTTTTGAGTGCCGCCCTTACAGGGCTCCGGTTTGTTTTTCATCCCAAACCCAAGAGTCGCCCTGGGCTATCATCCTTCGCCCCTTCAGGGCGATCAAAGTGTGGTTTTAATAGATAGTTACATTACCTAGATTCGATCGCTTCGCGATCTGTGGGGGTGCCTTGTATGCCCTCCCAGGTAGCGATTTTACTAAAATGCGCCAGCATTTTATAAAATCGCTACCTGTAGGGGATCCAAGGGGCGCAAGCGCCCCTTGGCCCTTTTCTTTACCCAACAATAACCTTATCTAACAATAACCTTGAATTCATGAATCGTTATTTATAATATTAAAAAATAATAACAATAAAATCACTATGCTTAAGGATCCGGAATTCAGAAAGGACACACTCATGCTCATGCGAGAACTCATTCCCTTGACGCAGGAGCGCTGGATGGACGGGCAGAGGGTCTTGAAGCTCTTGGATACGTTTTTGGGCAGCCAGATCCCGCAAAAACACTTCGATTTATCGTTTTACTTTTTGAATGGCATTGGCGAAATCGTACGTTTGTTGCCGCTGTCCACCTACCCGAGTGATGAAATTCGCCAAGGGCTTAGGGATGCCATCCAGGAAGCCAAAGACACTTTAGCAGCCCGGGAGGATGCCGCGTATGAGGAATGAAGAAGCTGTCATTGATGCCTTTGGTCGTGCCATGGGCATTACGGGATTGGCGCTCGTGGAAGGGGTTGCGGGCTTACAAATCGGTGAAGACTGGCTGTTCATGGAGCTCAACGAGGACACCCTGTTGGTTTGGGTCCAGGGCGCTGTTCCGCTGGAAGGCTTGGAAGCTTACAAAAAAGCCCTGCGCTTGTGTGATCCGCAGGCGCGCTGGCCCATTGCGATTCATGTCGGGCTGGACCCCAACGACCACCTTACGGCGGGCTCGCTCCTGACGGCTTCAACGCTGACGCAGCCTGACTTAGAACGTACGACCGATGTTTTATTAAATTTTTTTGAAAAAACCAAAAAATAACCCTCTATGGCTAAATCGCTCAGTATCTCTGATTTTCTTAACACGCCTGCGATCAAGGGCATATCTTCGAAGGTTTCGGGTGAATCGCTCGCCACGGAAGCCTTTAGTAAGACGGCCCGGGTGAGCCCAACGGCCATCATGCTGACCAGCCACCTGTCGGCCCTTGAGAAGGAAGGGATGTCACAATCGTTGCTCGCCAACCTGTTGCCCCCAACAACGGACCAAGACTTGCTAAGAGGTCCTGTGTTCACGAGCACCTTGGCCTCCATTGCCAAAGAACACCCAGACCTCAAGTGCGTTCAAGAAACCCTCAACTACTATGATACGCTCCTGGAGCTTAAAAACGTCATCATCACCGGATAGCCACGATGAATCCACGACAAAAAGAATGCCTCATGCTGCTTGTTTACTGCTTTGCTAAATTTAGTAAGTGGGAAAAAGCCTTGGAGGGCCTGATGTTCCTGCTGCAGCATTACCCAAAAGATTTGTTCGTACTGCAGCTGTCCAGCTACACGCACCTGAACATGGGCAATGCACGCCTAGCGCTCAAGGATGCTGAAAAGAGCCTGGAATACGCGCAGACCCCTTCCGTATTGGCCACGGCACACTTGTTGCGGAGTAAATCGCTTTGGCAAATCGGCAAAAAAGACCAGGCTCAGGAAAGCCTGAATCTGTTTTTGCAGCACCAAAATGCCTTTCTTGTGCAATCCCGGGCCTCGATCAATGAACAGTTTGAACCTACTCTCTAGACTCCCATAATGGCAGCCATAGCAAAAGAACCTTTTTTGATTCGCTTCCAAAAGCTTGTTTTGGCGAGCAACAAGTATAACGACTTGTTGCTGGCGCTTTTGCTGGTGATGATTATCGGGTTGATGATATTTCCGATATCAACGCACGTTCTCGATGCCCTACTGACGCTTAATTTATCCATATCGGTTGTTTTATTGATGATGTCTTTGTATACGACCAACATCCTCAATTTCTCAACCTTTCCTAGTTTGCTGCTCTTTACGACGCTGTTTCGGCTTTCCCTCAACATCACCACCACGCGGCTGATTCTCATCGATGGCTTTGCTGGGGACATCATCAATACCTTTGGTAACTTCGTGGTCGCGGGTAATTTTGTGGTCGGGACGGTGATCTTTTTGATCATCCTGGTCGTTCAATTTATCGTTATTACCAAAGGTTCCGAACGCGTCGCTGAAGTCGCCGCTCGCTTCACCTTGGACGCCATGCCTGGGAAGCAAATGTCCATTGATGCCGATATGCGCGCGGGCATCATGGACATGGAGGAAGCCCGCAAGAAACGCAACATGCTGGGAATGGAAAACCAGCTGTATGGCTCCATGGACGGTGCGATGAAGTTCGTCAAGGGTGACGCCATTGCGGGCATGATCATCACAGCCATCAATATTGTCGCCGGGATTATTATTGGCGTCATGCAAAAAGGCTTTACGATTGAGAAAGCCATCAAAACCTACTCTATTTTGACCATAGGAGATGGCCTGATATCGCAAATCCCCGCGCTGCTGATTTCCATTACCGCCGGTATCATCGTCACCCGCGTGGCTTCTGACGACAATGAGGCCCTGGGTAAAGACATCGGAGGACAATTGCTCTCGCAGCCCAAAGCACTCCTCATTGGCGGCTGGCTGATGTTGGCCTTTGGCCTTGTACCCGGCTTCCCGACGCTTATTTTCTTTTTCTTTGGCGCCTTGACCCTCTCGGTTGGCTACGCCTTGCACAAAAGCAAAAGCCAGCCCAAGGAAAGCGATGACCCTTCCGCTCTGCCAGCCATGGCCTCAGCCTCTCAAAAAGATGCCGCTGAAAAAAATGCCAACAAGGATGAATTTTCCCTCACCGTCCCCTTGATGATCGATGTGGCCAATGACGTCAAGGACCTCATCAAGCCCGCGCAACTCAATCGCGAACTCGTAGAAGTCCGCAAGGCCCTCTATCAGGACCTGGGCGTGCCCTTTCCTGGGATTCACCTAAGATTTAACGAAAACGTCACGGACGGCATCTATCGCATCCTGCTCCAAGAAGTCCCCCTATCTCAAGGACAGATGAAAAAGGAGCACGTTTTCGTGCGGGAATCCGCTCAGAATCTCGAAATGATGAGCATCCCCTTTGTCGAGGAAAAAGCCTTTTTGCCCAAAATCCCCAGCCTTTGGGTGCCCGTTACCCACAAAGAACAACTCGTAGCCGCCAATATTGCCTTCATGGAACATTCGCAGTTGCTGACGTATCATTTATCGTTTATCCTCAAAAAATATGCCCATGAATTCCTAGGTCTTCAGGAAACCAAGTTTATCATGGAAAACATGGAAAAGCAATTTCCTGAGCTGGTCCGAGAAGTCCAACGCGTCCTGCCCATACAAAAGATTTGCGAGGTCTTCCAACGCCTCATCCAAGAAGACGTCTCCATCCGCAACTTACGGACCATCCTCAATACCCTCATCGAATGGGGCGCCAAAGAAAAGGAACCCGTCATGCTTACCGAGCATATTCGCGCCAGCCTCAGGCGCTACGTGAGCTACAAGTTCAGCAGTGGTCAAAACATGCTGGCCGTCTACCTGCTTGAAACCGAAGTCGAAGAACAAATCCGTGGCTCCATCCGCCAAACCTCAGCCGGAAGCTATCTGGCTCTAAGCCCAAAAATCGGCAAGCAACTCGTCCAAAAAGTCAAGGAAGCCGTCGGTGACATCGCCTCAGCCCAACAACGCGTCGTCCTCCTCACCGCCATGGACATCCGCCGCTACCTGCGCAAGCTCATTGAGGCGGAATTGTATGAACTGCCTGTCCTCTCCCACCAAGAGCTCACCGAAGAAATTATTGTGCAGCCGTTGGGACGTATTGGTTTATGAGTAAAGGGCCAAGGGGCGCTTGCGGGCGCGCGCGCCTTAGGCGTTGAAAGGGAAAGGGCCAAGGGGAGCTTGCTCCCCTTGGATCCCCTTTCCGATGGGCAATTTTACAAAATG
>JANYDI010000116.1 GCA_025363695.1 Opitutia bacterium | reverse complement strand
ATCAAGCTGCACATAAGGAGGCCTGAAGGGCCGGCAGATCGTAGCCCAGGGCGTAAGCCCTGGGTCCGGGATGGAAAATAAACCGGAGCCCTGTAAGGGCGGCACTAAAAATTTGAATACGAGTGTCGCCCTTGTAGGGCTCAAAATCTTTTTTTACCGTAAACCCAGGGCTTACGCCCTGGGCTACGATATGCCGGCCCTTCAGGCCTCCTTATGTGTGGTTTATCAGTTAATCAAGCAGGATTGATTACACGCACTAATCTGATTGCTGGGATTTATAATTTTTGGCTTTAAATAGGGTTATGCAAGAGCTCCATTAAAACAGGTTTTCAAATTAATTGATCACACGCCCTAAAAAAATCGATTCCGAAGGAATCTGTGGGGTGCCTTGTATCACCCTACCCGATAGCGATTTTGCTGAAATGCGTTAGCATTTCACAAAATCGCTATCGGAAAGGGGATCCAAGGGGACAACGTCCCCTTGGCCCATTACTTCCTTCAACCCCTGTATAACCGTCTCCTGCGGCTGCGACGTCATCCCTGGGTACAGCGGGAGGCTCAGCACCTTGGCGCACAGGGACTCTACCGTGGGCAAGTGCGGCAAGCGCTCCTGGCGGAAGCACGGTTGAGCATGCAAGCCAAGGGGGTAGTAAACATCCGTAGCGATGCCTGTGTTGCGCAGGGCCGTTGCCAGGGCATCGCGTTGTCCCGTAAGCACTTGGAGAGTATAGAGGCTCCAGACTGAACTTCTTCCGGGGTGTAGGGTGGGGAGCAGGATTTCGGCCTCCTGGGGCACGGGCATACGTGAAGTGCCGCAAGAGGCTGAAAGCAGGGGCGTGTAGCAGCCAGCCAGGGGCTCAAAGGCCTGCTGGTAGCGAGCAGCCTGCTGGAGGCGTTCCTTATTGTGTTGTTTCAGGTATTTAAGCTTTACGCTTAAAAGCGCTGCCTGCAGCGTGTCCATTCGAAAATTACCGCCCAAATACTCGTGGTGGTAACGCTTATAGGCTCCATGCGCGCGCAGGGCTTGAGCCTTTTTTTCCAGTTCTGGATCTTGAACGGTCAAGGCACCTGCATCGCCAAAAGCGCTTAAATTTTTTGTTGGGTAGAAGCTAAAGGTCCCAAAATGCCCCAAGGTTCCAGCCATTTGGCCTTCTACCTGAGCTCCTAAGGCCTGGGCCACATCCTCGATGACCCATAGCCCGTGGCGACGGGCAATATCCATAATCGCCTGCATATCGGCTGCTTGCCCAAAGAGGTGCACGGGGATGATGGCCTTGGTCCTTCGGTTGACGAGTTCCTTAACCTTAGTGGGGTCTAAGCAAAAGCAATAAGGGCAGCTATCGACAAACACAGGCTTAGCCCCCAAGCGTGCCACAGCTGCAGCGGTAGAAAAAAAGGTAAAGCTGGGGCAAATGACCTCGTCTCCAGGACCGATGCACAAGGTCATCAAGGCCAGTAAAAGGGCATCGGTGCCCGAGGATACGCCCATCACGGGAGTACCTAAAAAGGCCCCAAGCTCACGCTCAAAGGCCTGCACGGGCTCACCTAAAATATAGGCACCGCTGCCGATGACCGCTTGGCAAGCAGCAAGCAATTCGGCTTCTAAGCACGCATTTTGTGCTTTTATGTCTATTAACGGGATCATCTATTGAAGGAATCAGGAAGGGCTATGCCTTGGGCACTTTTATAAAAAAAAGACAGCATAAATGTCCATAAAAATCAAGATTTTTATGGACCCATGCTATTTTGAAAACAGGTTCTTTAGGCCTCGAATGGCCTGCGTATGTTCCTTGGGGCAAATGAGGGTGGCCTCAGGCGTATGAATGACAACGACGTCGCTGAGGCCCAGTACGGCAATCGTGTGGCCAGACTGCGTATTGTAGACGAAGGTGTTGTTGCTAGCCTGCAGGTTGCCTTGGCCTAAAAGCGTATTCCCGCTGGGGTCTGAAGGATAATTTTGAGCCACGGCAGACCAGTCTCCCAAGTCAGACCACTGGAAGCTGCCTGGAAGCATCCTAAGGCCTTGGACTTTTTCCAAAACCCCATGGTCGATAGAAATTTTTGGGAGCTTGGGGTAATGCGCCTCCAGCAGGGAGTCTAGGCGGCCTGTGTGGTCTTTAATGGCTTGGATGAGCGCTCCGTGCAGGGGCAAATGCCTGCCGATAGCACGAATCAGCACTTCTACGGGGGCAATCAACATGCCGCAGTTCCAAAAAAAATGCTCCCTTTGGAAGTAATGTTCTGCAAGCGTTTTAGAAGGTTTTTCTAAAAATTGCTTTACGAGCAGCGGGGCCTGGGACCCCTGGGACCCTCGGGTCGGGGATGGCTCTACGGGCTCGATATAACCATAACCTGTTTCGGGTCGTGTGGGACGCACGCCGATTAAAACCATTTTTTGCGTGCGCCCTGCTAAAGCAAAGGCTTTTTGGAGGTCTTGCTGAAACGCTGCCAGGGGTGCTATCGCGTGGTCGGCTGGCAAAATAGCCACAAGCGCTGCTGGGTCCCTGCGATGGATGACGGCGCTTGCCAGGGCAATGGCGGCGGCGGTATCTCGGCCTTGGGGTTCCGCCAGGATATTCTCAGGCACAATGCCCGGACAGGCTTGCTGCACGTGTTGAACTTGCTTGGCCTCAACAACGACAAAACGTTGATTATTGGGTAAATCTAAACGCTCCCACGTTGCCGCTAGCAAACAAGACCCACGTTCTATGAGTTTACAGAAAGGCTTTGGGCAATCAGGCGTGCTTAAGGGCCAAAAACGCGTTCCAGAACCACCGGCTATAATGACAGCGTAGGAAGTCCCGATATTAAGGGTAGGACGGATCACAAGAGGGGCTGGTGGCCAGAGGCGGAATCGAACCGCCGACACAAGGATTTTCAGTCCTCTGCTCTACCGACTGAGCTATCTAGCCAAAAGATCTGAAGACAGAAAGGCACAGACTTTTAAAGACGTCAATCTTTTTTTCAGCCTTCGCTCCAAAAAAGTTGCACTCGGCAGAGCCAATTAAAATAGGATTGCCGTTTGGGCCCAAAGCGTCTAGGTTTTTGTCCTTATGCAAAGACGTTTCAGAAGCGCCCAAAACGGGCTCACCCAGCTGTCTCAAGTGGACCTTACCCCTTTGATCGATTTAGCGTTTTCCTTGTTACTGATTTTCATGATCACAGCGCCGCTTTTGGAGCAAAGCCTCCCCATCGCCTTGCCTGTTACATCAGCCCATGCAGCCCAAACGGCATCCAACACGCCGGTTCAAGTCATTGGGATAGACCAAAACGGGCAGTGCTACTGGGGAAAGCAGCCCGTCTCGCTCAAAACCCTCGAGGAGCATCTTGCCCAGCTGGCTGAATCGGCTGACCAACCAGCTCAGCTGGCGCCGATCCTGCACATCCGAGCAGCAGGCCAAGGCCTGTACCAGCACGTTGTTGATGTCCTGAGCCTGGCTCAGCGCTACCAGCTGACCAGGGTGCACCTCGACACGGAAGTGGGGGTTTGAGCGTGGCATTAGGGGGGTTTGAGGGGGGCATTAGGGGTGGATGCTGCGTCAGGGAAGTGACTCACGCACCGTAGTGCGCTACGCACTGGCAGTGCGCTACGCTACTTCCCTTCCTTGCCTGCACCCCTAAT
>JANYDI010000102.1 GCA_025363695.1 Opitutia bacterium | reverse complement strand
GCACTTCCCTTCCTTGCCTGCACCCCTAATAAACCCCCTCAAACCAGCTCGATGCAGTTCATAATGTACTCCCTGATCGCTTCGCGATCCGGAGGGTGCCTTGTATCGCCCTTTCCGATAGCGATTTTGTTGAAATACGTAGTATTTCACAAAATCGCTATCGGTTAGGGGATCCAAGGGGAGCGAGCTCCCCTTGGCCCTTTTCCTTTCCTTTCCCTACAACACCGTGCCATCGGGGATAATGCCGTCTTTATTTACGATGATGAGGCCGTCGCGGATAACGATATCGTCCTTGATATAGCATTCGGGTTGTCCGACGGAGCAGAGGCGTACGTTGTTACCGATGCGGACATTTTTGTCTAAAATAACGTTCTCGAGGTAGCAGTTTTGGCCTACGCCTATATTGGGGCGCTGGAGCTGGCGGTTTTTCTCCTTTTCTTCGGGGGTTTCATAGCTTTCGGAGCCCATCATGATGACGTTTTTGAGGGTGGAGCCGTCGCGGATGACGGAACGTAGGCCGATAATACAGCGGTTGAGCGTGGATTGGCTGATGATGCAACCTTCAGAAATCATGACTTCCTGCATGTGGCACTGATTGACTTTGGAAGAGGGCAGGTAGCGTAGGCTGGTGTAAATGGGGTTTTGGGGGTCAAAAAAATTAAAGGGCGGAAGGGTGTTGGTGAGGCGTAAACTGGCGTCAAAGTAAGCCTTAACGGTACCGATGTCTTCCCAGTAACCATCGAAAATATAACTAAATACCTTGTGCTTTCCTATCAGGCTGGGAATAATTTCTTTACCAAAGTCGTGACCTTCGCTAGCTAGGGCCTCGGTAAGCATAGAAGCTTTAAAAATATAGATGCCCATCGAGACCAAACAAGCATCGGGCCTGGGTTGTCGGCAACCGGAAAGGGTTTGGGTGAGCTCGCCCACCACAAGGGATTCGATGAGCTGCGGATCCTTGGGTTTTTCCACAAAAGACTGAATACTAAGGTCTTCGTTGATTTTCATGAGCCCAAAGCCGGAGGCTAGGGATTTGCAAAAAATGTTCGCCGCTACAGTGACTTCCGCATCGCATGCTTGGTGGTGGGCCAGCATTTTTTGTAAGTCCATGCTGTAAAGCTGATCTCCCGATAAAATCAAGAACAGGTCATCAGGCTCATAATTACCAAAATTGGAAAGATTTTGCCGTACGGCATCCGCCGTGCCCTGATACCAGTAGTCGTTATCCTGCGTTTGCTGAGCGGAAAGAATGCGTACAAAACCGCCATCAAAGGGGTCAAATTGATAAGACTCTTGAATGTGTCGATGTAAAGATGTTGTGTTAAATTGCGTCAGCAAATAAATATGGTTGAGGCCCGAATTGAGGCAGTTGCTGATAGGGACGTCTGCCAAGCGGTACTTGCCTGCTAAGGGCACTGCAGGTTTGGCGCGCACTCGTGTCAAAGGGTAAAGGCGCGTTCCACGGCCACCGCCCAGAATGACACAAATAATGCGAGGTTTTTTCTTCATGAGTCAAAAATAATTTGAATTTAGGGTTGCCTTTTGCAGATATAGCAAGTTGAGTGCCTTGTTGAGAAAAAAGGCTAAGGCCAAGGGGCACTCGCTCCCCTTGGATCCCCTTTCCGATGGGCAATTTTATAAAATGCTAACGCATTTTAGTAAAATTGCCCATCGGGAATTGGGTATACAAGGCACCCCACAGATCGCTTCGCGATCGGATTTAAGAAATCTAACTATTCTATTTAAAACACACTACAGGAGGCCTGAAGGGCCGGCAGATATGTAGCCCAGGGCGTAAGCCCTGGGTTTACAGGTAAAAATTTTTTGAGCCCTACAGGGGCGACACTCCTATTGAACTTCTGAGTGCCGCCCTTACAGGGCTCCGGTTTGTTTTTCATATCAAACCCAGGGCTTACGCCCTGGGCTACGATATGCCGGCCTTTCAGGCCTCCTTATGTGTGGTTTATCAATGACTTAGATTAGACTTAATGGATGACATGCCCTAATTTGGCTCAGATGATTTTTTCTTCACAG
>JANYDI010000107.1 GCA_025363695.1 Opitutia bacterium | reverse complement strand
AAAGCCGGGATGGTTGCGCTAATAGCTGTCATGCGCAAAATGATAGTGTGCTTAAATACGATGATAAAAAATGACAGGGTTTACGAAAAAAATTATGAATTTTAGACTTTTGCTCTTGACTGCCAAGACGGTAGATCCCCTTCCGATGGGCAATTTTTAAAATACTACGTATTTATAAAAATTGCCCATCGGGAAGCCTATACTAAGACCCCCACAGATCCCTACGGGATCGAATTGATCCAAAAAATACACTCAGGATCGCTTCGCGATCGTGGGAGGGCTTAGTATCTCCCTTCTCCGATAGCGATTTACTTAAAATGCGCTAGCATTTTAATAAATCGCTATCGGAAAGGGGATCCTAAGGGGGACAAGTCCCCCTTAGCCCTTTATACTGCTCCCTGACACATCATTCACCAAGGCATAGAGCTCATAGCCTTGCTGGTTAGCTTCCAGTAAGTCGGGGGCTAGCGCCAGGGTGTCGCGTTCAAACAGGGTCAGGATGGCAGAGCCGCCGAACTGAAAAAAACCCTTTTCATCGCCTTTTTGGACATAGGTTTTGGGCTTGTAGGTTTGTTGGATACTGCCAACCAGCAGGGCTCCCACTTCGATCATGGTTACAATGCCCAGTGTTTCGGTATGGATGGCCGTGACACAGCGTCGATTACGGTGCATACAGGTTTCACGGGTTTTGTGGCTCATGGGATGAACGGAATGCAGACGGCCTTCGATGGCTCGAGCAGGCTGCACAATACCTGAGACCGGGAAGTGAAAGCGGTGGTAATCAGTAGGGCACAGACGGGAAAAAATAGCCGTGCCGCCGACATAGTGCTGCGCAAGGGCCTCGTCTTTCAGGAGCGTGGAGAGGTTAAATTGCTCGCCTTTGATTTTGAAGTCTTGGGTGAGCTCCAGTTCCGGGTAGGCCCAGTGGCGTGCATCCGCTGGAAATAATACGCTGCTGGGATCCTTAGGGACAGGACGAGCCCCGGGTTTGAGTTTGCGGGTAAAAAACGCATTAAAGCAGGAAAAGCCTCCGGGGGGAATCACCCACTCGCTGGGGTCTATGGGATGGCGCTTGATGAGCCGTTGTACCTTGTTTTTACTCCACGCAGAGAGGCTGTACAGCCCATAAAGCTTTGATTGCCAATATTGCCTTGCGCCCCAAGCCAAAAAAAACCGCCCAGGCCGGGTGTCGTAAAAAAACCGCAATCCTCGCGCCAAAGGCTCTGTTTCCAGCTGCTTTGTGTAGCGATTCATGACGTGATGTTGCTGCTTTGGCATGAGTAGGATAGATTATCTATCGAGCAGAAACGAAGCAAACCTTAGGAAAGAATGCAATCCTAAAGTGTTGCGGGGGTTTGAGGGGGGCATTCACGTTTGATGCTTCGTCAGGGAAGTGTCTCACGCACCGTAGTGCGCTACGCACTTCCCTTCCTTGCCTGAAACGCGAATGCCCCCCTCAAACCGGCTCGAAGTACATCGAAATGTACACCCGGATCGCGAAGCGATCTGTGGGGGCCTTGTATGTCCTATCCCGATAGCGATTTTGCCAAAATACGCAGTATTTTGCAAAATCGCTATCGGAAAGGGGATCCAAGGGGAGCTAGCTCCCCTTGGCCCTTAATCTACGCACTGACTCCTACGCCAGGCGAGCATTTCGGCCTGGAGGACGGCTGGGAAGCTGGGTGAGCGGCTTTGGTGCCAGGTATTCCAGCTAAGCTTTATGGCCATATCTATGAGCTGATGGGCTGGAGGCATGGAGGCGGCCTGCTTCCAGCCGACTACGGACAAGCCGCCTGAGCGATCCGTGGGCATCTTGAAGCGGATATGGTCGTGATTTTCGCCAAAAACGGAAGCCGAGCCGTTTAAGGACACTTTGCGGATACCCAAGATGGGCTCAGGATTGCCCTGCCCAAAGGGCTGAAGGCGGTCAATATCCTTGAGTAAATCGGCGGTAAGGTCTTTGGGTTCTAGCCAAAAGTCGATAACCAATTCAGGTTCGGGTTGCTTGCCTTGTAGGGCTTGGCGAATAGCCTGGTCAAAGGCCTCACGGAAGGCTTGAACGTGGGACTGAGGCAAGGACAGCCCGACAGCCATGGGGTGTCCGCCCCAGGTTGTGAGTAAATCTTGGCAGGATTGCAGGACCTCGACCAGGTTGACGCCGGCAACGCTACGGCCGGAGCCCTTGGCCAAGGGGCCTTCGGCGCCCAAAACAATAGCAGGTTTGTGGAAGTGCCGACAGAGCTTGCCAGCGACGATGCCCACTACCCCGGGGTGCCAATCTTCATGGAAGGCGACAATGCCAGCGCTGTCCTGGGCTTGCGCTTCTACC
Organism: Opitutia bacterium; assembly: GCA_025363695.1. Taxonomy (GTDB): domain Bacteria; phylum Verrucomicrobiota; class Verrucomicrobiia; order Opitutales; family JANYDI01; genus JANYDI01. The sequence goes on along the minus strand of JANYDI010000107.1, from coordinate 9,450 downwards.
TGGATTTGGGCACAGCGGACAATTTCAAGTTCAATTTCTTGGCGGTCTCGATTTATCGTATCTAAAACCTTGGCCATCTGCAAACACCGTGCTTCCGAGCCATCCAACAAAAGCTCTATGGGCAAACGGGCATCATCGAGGCGGCCACTGGCGTTGATGCGTGGTGCCAACTTAAACGAAATATCTGCTGTGGAATACGGCGCCTTGGGACGCATGCCACACACGTGTCCCAGGACTCGAAGGCCTTCACGGCGTCCTAGCGCCAGTTCCTGCAAGCCAAAATGGACAAAAACACGGTTTTCACCCTTGAGCGGGACTAAATCCGCCACAGTGCCCAAGGCTACCAAGTCCAGTGTTTCACGTAAGCGCAGCTGAGCAACGCGGGCATCGCCTTCCTGTTTGAGCGTCTTTACCAGCCCATGCACGAGCTTGAAGACCAAGCCCACGGTACATAAGAGCTGATGAGAGGTTTCGGCAGGATTTAGGTGCGGGTTGAGTAAAATGCACTCAGGTAGCCCTTCTTTGGCTTGATGGTGGTCTACAATGAGCACCTCGACGCCCAGGTCGCGCACAAAATTAACGGCTTCCGACGAGTTGGTTCCGCAATCCAAGGCAATGAGCAAGTCGGGCTGCCCTTCCTCTTCAAAGGCTCGGATGAGGGCGATTTTGCTCAGGCCATAGCCTTCCTGTAGGCGCCGAGGCACGAAAAATGCCGGCCAGGCGCCTAATTGCCGCAAGATCGACAGCAATAGGGCTGAACTGGTAACCCCATCAGCGTCGTAGTCACAATACAGGAGTATCCGTTGCTTCGTGTCTAAAGCCCTGCGCAAGCACGCAACGGCCTTATCGAGTCCCTCCAAATCAAAGGGACAGCTTAGGCTGGCTAGGGTCGGGTTCAAAAAAGGCTCAGCCGAGGCCTGATCTCTCAGGTTACGTTGCCACAAAAGGGCCGCTAAAAACTCACTTATCTTTAATACACGCGCTAACTGTGCTACCTCTAACGGGTCAAATGCTCGCTCTCTCCAATTCATTTTCAAAGTCTCGAGGCATTTTTAAAAAGCTTTTACTTAAAAAAATAGCCAAGGCAGTAGCTTGTAGCAAAAAAAAATCGTTGCGGCAACTCTTTTAAATTAAAAAAAATTAAAAAAAATTAAAAAATACTTTGGGCCCTAAGACCCCGCCTTAATGGAAGGGTTATGATCGATAATTATAAAAAAACAAACCACATAATGTGGTTTTAATAAATAGCTGTCAATCGTTCACGCGCCTTAGGACCCTGCCTTAAAGATCGGCTTCCAGACCTCGTCTAAAAGGAGCTGCCATTCATTTTGCGACCTAAAGCGCGGAAAAGGCTCAGGATCAATGAGCACATCGCTTTCAAGAAAGACATCTGAACTGCCGTTTGCCTGTATTTGACCTAAGACAAAATGCTTGAAAGCATGCAGATTGTCTTTATGCAAGCATACTTTCCCCACAGGCGTATCATGGGCCTTTTGCAAAAGCAACTTGAGCACCAGCTCTGTATCAAAGGTCCCCAGCTCTCTTACGACGTTAGCCCATAAATACACGGAGGCGTAGGCAGCCTCTAGGGCTTCAGAAATATGCACATTGCCACCGTATTTATTGTCCAAACGTTCCTTTAGGACCTTGGAAAAACGCTCCGAATGCCTTGAGAAACTTGTTTTACTGAAATAAACGCCATCTACGTATTCGAGGCCTACGGCGTAGGCTTCCGCCTCTGAAAGGCCAAGGCCAAGGATTTTGCCACTGTTGCGTGTCCAACCTGAGTCTTTTAGCGTGCGATAGAATTCAGCTTTTTTCGAAAAGACATCAATGCATTCAATGATGACATCAGGCGTGCTTGTGCGAAGGGAGCTCACCAGAGCGCTTACCGCTGATTCCTCAAACGAAAGCTCTAGGCATTCCAGGTCTATGCCTTCATAGATTTTAAATAAATCACGAAGCACAATCCGCATGCTACGCCCCATACAGTCGTCCGCATGCACGAGCACATAGTGCTTCTTTTTCCCAAAGTGATTGAGCGCCCAATAAACAAAGGGAAAGACCGACTGGTTGGGGATACCCCCCAAGTGAATAATGCGGTCGGAAGCCTCAATCCCCTCATAAGGATAGGGATAGAACAGTAAGCGATTGTTGAATTCCGCTACATACTTCATGGCCTTCCTGGCACCGGAGTCTCCTCCGCCAAAAAGCGCCCAAGCGTCGTTGTCATTGACCAAAACGGCGGTCCAATGCCCGTAACAGCCATCGCGAAGTACTTGAGAATTTATTAAAACAGGCTCCACTCTCCGTCCTAAGAGTCCGCCAGATTCATTTAACTCATCAATGGCCATTAAAAAAGTCTGAAGCATGGGGGCTTCTCTAAGATCGGACTCTGGAAGCGTTTCAGCGTTGAGTAAACCGACATAGATAGGACCTTGGGTCTTTTTGGGCCAATGCCACTGTGTCATCCCAAGTAAGGCACCTGTAAAAATACAAATGAACCCTAACATAGACAACTTTTTGGATCCAACCAGAGGGGGCATAACCACTACCTTAAAAACTCTTGGACAGCTTTCAATCTTAATTTTTATGATTTTTTAATATAATCAAAAAATCTTTAAAAAACGATTAAAACAAGTTCTACGATTGACAGACGCACGCGGGCTCTTCAAAGTACTGTCCAGATCATGAAATCTACTTTAAATGTTTCGCAAACCCGATGGCCTGGCATCCTTGTTGCCTTTGCGCTTCTGGGCTCGCTTATTGCTTGGCGTATTTTCTACAATCCAGCTGCTGCTGCGATGCCTACGCTGGCCATTGCTCAAATTGTCGAGCATCCTTCCTTAGATGCGGTACGCGAAGGGATTATCCTTGTCCTGGAAGAAAACGGCTACCTGCCTGGCAAAAACATACGTCTGGCTCTTGAAAATGCCCAAGGCAGCACGCAGTATGCTGCAGAAATTGCCAAAAAATTTGCAGCGCTTCGGCCCGATTTAGCCATTGCTATCGGGACGCCTATGGCTCAGAGCTTGAAAAATGCCCTAGAAAACCAAGGTATTGCGCTTTTATTCTCTGCTGTTACCGATCCCGTCTTGGCCAAGCTCTTGAAGTCCAAAACGCATGGAGACCTTTGGGTTGCGGGCGTGAGCGACGAGCAGCCCATTACCGCCCAATTAGACTTGATAGAAAAAATACTGCCGGAAGCCAAAAACCTGGGCATCGTCTACCATTCAGGCGAAATTAATTCAAGCATTATGGTAAAAGCCATCAAAGCAGATGGACGTTTTACGGTCATTGAAAAGGCTGTCAGCAAAAATAGCGAAATCACTGCTGCCATTGCTGCCTTGGTGGGCAAGGTTGACGCGCTCTATATCCCGCTAGACAACCTGGTTGTTTCCTCGTTAACGAGCTATTTAAGTATGAGCTCAGAGCATAAAATCCCCGTATTCTCCGCCGACCCAGACTTGGTCCAGCGCGGCGTTTTGGCCTCTGTGGGCGTCTCTTACCTTGAAATTGGGCGCCTCACCGGCGAAATGGCCCTGAAGATACTCGATAAATCAGCAACCCCGCAATCGCTGGGCATCAAGAAGCCCCAAAAAACACAGCTTGCGATCAACTACGAAGTAGCTGAGGCGTTAGGCATTGAAGTTGCAGGGTTTTAGGGTGGCATTGGGGGTTGATGCTGTGTCATGGAAGTGACTCACGCCTAAAGTGCGCTACGCACTTCCCTTCCTTGTCCGCACCCCCAATGCACCCCTAAAACCGGCTCGAAGCAGTTCATAAAATACACCCGGATCGCTTCGCGATCTGTGAGGGCCCTTGTATCGCCTCATCCGATAGCGAATTGTTGAAAATGCATCGCATTTTCACAATTCGCTATCGATAGGGGATCCAAGGGGAGCTCGCTCCCCTTGGCCTTATTTCAAACCAATTTTATGCCTTACCCTCTCCATCATGCTATCCACCTGAGCCTGGGCTTGGCGGGCTCCCTGGGTTAAAATGGCCTCGATGGCTTGGGGGTCTTGGATGATGGCCTGGTAGCGGGTTTGGATGGGCGTTAGGGCTTCTATGACGGCATCGGCGACGGCGTCCTTGAGGGGGCCATAGCTGCTTGCGAAGGGGGCCATGGCTTCTTCGAGGCGGATGCCTTTGAGGCTGGCAAGGATGCTGAGCAAGTTGGTGATGCCGGGTTTTTCAGGGCCGATGGCGATACGGGCTTCGGAATCCGTAACAGCACTGCGAATTTTCTTGCGTAGGGTGTTGGGTGGGTCTAACAAAAACAGCGTAGCAGCTGGGTTGGGGTCCGATTTGGACATTTTGCGCGTGGGATCCTGTAGAGACATAATCCGGCCGGCTTGTTCGGGAATATAAGGAGTGGGGAGCGTAAAGGTTTCCGAATAGCGCTGGTTGAAGCGGCTGGCCATGTCACGCGTTAGCTCGAGGTGCTGCTTTTGATCGTGTCCAACAGGGACGATATCGGCATTATAAATGAGGATGTCAGCGGCTTGCAAAATCGGGTAGTAAAGGAGGCCGGAACTCACAAAGCCGTCGCTGGGCGTGCTAGATTTATCCTTAAACTGAGTCATGCGTTGGAGCTCCCCCAAAGGACACAGGCAAGCGAGGATCCAGGCTAGGTCCGTATGGCCGTGTACGTGGGACTGAACAAAAAGGGCGCAGTGCTTTGGATCCAATCCGCAAGCCAGGTACAGGGCGGCAGCCTCGAGCGTATGGGCTCGGAGCTGTGCGGGCTGCGGGAGTACGGTGAGCGCATGCAGGTCGCAAATAAAAATATAGGAGCGGTACTGCGGAGCCAAGCGTACCCAGTGCTGGATGGCGCCCAGATAATTGCCTAAATGCAAGGCAGCCGTAGGCTGAGCAGCGGTGAGCAGGGTTTTTGCAGACATAGGAGAACGTGCAATAGGTTCTAGTTTTAGGGTCGCTGGGTTTCAAGCCTTTTTATGGGCCCTTGAAAAATAAATTTGATTTGACATAATACTGGTAGTTACTTATTTAACTACGCTATGCCATTACATAAGTCATCAGTAATCTTTTTAGGGATAATCTTTGCTTTTTTAGCGGTAAAAGCTGTAGATGGCTTTGTTGAAAACCATGATAAAGCCATTCATCAACAAGAGGACCTCGGTCGGCAAGCCTTTGAGCAGCTCAATGAACGCCAGAAGGAGGCATTCAAAGTCTATGTTCCGTGTATCGGAGAATCCTTGGCCAAGAGAGACCACCACAGGGTCAATGAGCTCATTGCCCATCTAGAGCTGGAGTTGCGCCTTACTGTGTTGGAACGCAAACTTTTATGATCCGGAAGCGCCTACAAGCATCAAAAGGGCCATTTTGTGGCGTCTGGCAAATCCTGAAGCAGAGCCTGCCCTGCCGCTGCCGCCATTTGCCAAAGGGATCACGATAAATGAAATTATAGATGCCTTTGAAAATCAAAAAACGAAGCGAGCCTTCCCTGAGCAGGAAAAAATCCCTGCTCCAAAACCAAAAAGAACAAGACAAAACTGTAAAAAAAAGACTGCAGATTTGTGCCAAATGGTTTTTTCAGACGAGCAGGTGGAACAGATTAAGGACACCTTTGCGCGTTGTAAAATAGGGTTTAAGGGCAACCCTTCCGAGTATGCTTTGGTGCCGAATGTTATGCGTCCCTTGCAGGAGCAGTCGCCTACGCAGGCGCGCAGAGATATGGAGCTTTTGGCGAAAAATCTGGGCTCCGTTGCCCAGCTGGTAGCCATAGGAGATCCCTATTTTACTGCACAAGACTGTTATTTGGGCGCCAGGGGCTTGCTCGTGCTCATGCTGGCCAATGCGTGTAATCGTCCAGAAATTTATGAGGAAGCCTATGCTGAGTTTTCAAGCATCACAGAAGGGATGAGCGCCCAATTATCCGATAAATACCCAGGCTGCGTTCTTAAGTTAGGGGCTTTAAAGGATCTGTTCCAAAAAGCCCCTGAGTACCTTTATCTCCTGAGTCCCTCCGTGCGACAAGGGTACATTCAGGCCATTAAAGCGGTACTCAAGCGCAATGCGGTGCAGGAGGCTATCGACATGGAGTTGGCCGCCAGCCTTTTGCTCAGCACGGGTGGGAATTTTTTTGCCCCAATAGGCTCCCAGACTTTGGATCTAAGAGCCTTGGGCAAAGATACTGCGATGGCACAAGTCTATCTTGTCCTTGGGAGCCAAAAAGCGATAGATCTGTTGGCGCTCCAGAAATGTTTTATTGCCCTTGTGTTTTCGGTTGAAAGGAAGGATGCTCGTTTTACCATGCAGGACCTGAAAGCTGCCACAAAGAGCCTGTTTTTACTCACCTTGCAACATGATATCTCTATGGCGATCAGTGAGCCAAACCCTTTTATTCACCGAGGATCGGCTATGAGTGTTTTTAAAGACCTTGCAAATGTAGCGGTAAATATGTTGTCAGAGCCCCTCAGCAGTGATTATGAGCGGTTTTACAAGCAATTAAGCATTTACGCAGCTCCCTCAGCCTAGGGCGTGTCAGGATCTACATCGCGTTTCCAAGCCTCCAGCCCTCCTGTGAGCAAAAAAACTTCAGGCAGCTGCGGGGTATCTTTGATATGCTCGTAAAGCTTACTAGAACGTATGCCACGCCGACAATACAGCAAAATCGGGACATCCTTACGCAAGCTTGTTAGGGCTTCTGGGAACTGATCCATCGGTATATTAATGGCGCCCGGCAGCATAAAGTACAGGGTCTCTTGCGGACTGCGGATGTCCACAACTTGTAGGGCTTGGCCGCTTTGGAGCAGCGCTTGGGCTTCGTTGGCAGATAGGTTTTTCATAGGGGTGGTTTGAGGTTTGAGGGGTGCATTGGGGGTTGGGACGGCATCACTCTCGCGCTCGAGTGCTGTAACACACGTCGCGCTCAGTTCTTTGTCCGAACCCCCAATGCCCCCCTCAAACCGGCTCGAGGTAATTCAAAAAATACTCCCGGATCGCTTCGCGATCTGGATGGGCCTTAGTATATCGTTTCCCGATGGGCGATTTTATTAAAATGCGCTAGCATTTTATAAAATCGCCCATCGGAAAGGGGATCCTAAGGGGCGCAAGCGCCCCTTAGCCCTTTAGCTTTTTTTAGCTTAGACTGAGTATTTTTTATTAAAAAAACACTTGACAGATCTATTGAATTTTGAGACGGTTAGGGGGTTATGAAATTTGAAAAGAAATACTTGTCTATTCTAGTATTGTTGGCCTGTGCGCTGAGTTTATCTTCCCTGGAGGCTAAAGAGGCCTTGGAAACGCCAAAAGCTAAGGCGGAAGTTAAGGCCAAGGCGGAGGTTAAGGAACGTTTTATTTTAAGTCCAGCCAAGGACCCCGCTTTTATAAAGCTGGTGAATGCTTCTAAGGCAGGTAAGGCAGACTGGGATGTTTATGCTAAGGACAGCAAGGGCGCTTGGCAATTAGTGAAGCTTGAAAATAACGGCAAATCAACCAATGATGTATTGGCCGTCAAGTTGTACGCCTCAAAGCTCCATGATTTTACGCATAAGTTTTATCCTTCTGGTTTGAAGCAGTTGAACATCATTGTCAAGGAAGATCCTAAGCCAGGAAAAGAGAAGCAAGAGTTTCAGTTTGACCTTCCTCGCTATGCAAAGAAGATAAATGGAGCAGAAGTGTCTGTTTTTGGTAAGTTTCAAGGAAACTCCAAGACGCGTCCTTCCGTTAAGATCACTTGGTAACGCATATTTGTCGCTCAATATACACGAGGCAGCCGGGCTGGAGCTGGTCATAAAGCTCCAGCATGGCGCTGTCTTCAAGGACAAAGCAGCCGCGGGTGAAGCTGCTGCCGATTTTGTCCCCGAAGGGAGTTCCGTGAATATAGACGTGGCGTTCGAGGGTATCGCAGCATTGGCCTTCGGCGTTTTTACCCTGATTAATACCGGCTTCCAGGCCTTCTAAACGTAAAATCCGCGTTGTAATAAATTGAAAATCAGCATGGGATAGGATAGCGTGATGCGCTATGGGTTTGCGGGACTCAAACACCATTCCTATGGGTTCCCCGTCGCCAATGCGCTCGCAAATACGGTGGATACCCCAGGGGCTGCCAAGAGAATGCTCTAGGCAGCTCGGAGGGTTTTTACTGATTCCTATACGGTAAGCCTTTAAAGGCGTATCCTCATACATGAGGTCTAGCGATTTTTCTGACAGTGAAATAAAAACCCAGCACGGAGGTATTTCTGCGGATACGCGGGTACGAAGATCATTAAATTTTGGCTTTTGGAGGGTTGGCAGTAGCAACATATGGATGGCATTGTAGGCGTAACGGGGCTCGTCGGTCAAGCGCTTTTAGAACTTTGTAGGGAGGCAGGGCCGCTGCAGCTGCGCGTGTTTGCGTCATCCCGCTGGGCAACTCAGCGTTTTGAGGGGCTTGAAGTGCAGGCCTTGGCCCCGGGGTGTTTTGCTGGACTGGACCAAGTGTTTTTTTGCACGCAAGCGGATGTATCGAGTCAATGGGTTCCTGAAGCGCTGCGTGCTGGCTGCCGCGTGATCGATGGCTCAAGTGCTTTTCGCCAGGACCCTGCGGTCCCGCTCGTAATCCCGGAAGTCAATGGCCATCAGGTAGATGCATCGCAGAAATTGCTGGCCAGCCCCAATTGCATTGCCACGATTGCCCTCATGGCTTTGGCGCCTTTGCAGAAATTGGGAAGGCTTGCGCAAGTCATGATTTCTACCTACCAGTCCGCTGCCGGCGCTGGCCAAGCGCTTTTGGAGCAATTGCAAAAAGAGGCCCTTTTGCCCCAAAACCCTGAAGCTTTAGCGTTCAATCTGTGGCCATGTATCGGTCTATTAGGTTCCGATGGTTTTAGTGATGAGGAGCTCAAAGTGCGTCAGGAAATCCAAAAAGTCCTCAATCGACCTGACTTAGCCGTGCACGCTACCTGTGTACGCGTTCCCACTACGCGTCCGCATGCGATGACTATTTATGCTCGCTTCGATAGGCCCATTGAGCCCAGTCAGGCCGCCGAAGTGCTCCAAAAAAACCTTGATTTTTATGCCCAAGACCCCCCAAAGACGCTGCAGTATGCCCAAAAAAAAACCTGCGCCGTGGCCCGTTTGCGCCAGGACCCCGATGACCCGCGGGCCCTCACATTTTTTGCCATCGGCGACCCCCTTCTAAAAGGCGGCGCCCTCAACATGTTCGAGATAGGTAAGGGACTAAGGGGCACTCGTGCCCCTTAGGATCCCCTTTCGATGGGCAATTTTTAAAATACTACGTATTTATAAAAATTGCCCATCGAGCAGGTAGATACTAAGGCACCCACCAAGGTCTTATGGTCGATCGCGAAGCGATCTACCGTCTAGATAGTCAAGAGTAAAAGTCTAAAATTCATAATTTTCTTGGTAAAGTTTGTTGTTTTTTATCATGGAATTTAAGCACACTACCATTTTGCGCATAACGGCAACCAGTGCAACTTT